>CAZQFS010000006.1:0-41675 GCA_964592755.1 uncultured bacterium
GAGGCATAGGCCGCGGCCCCGGCTCCGCTGTAGGGCATGGCCAGGGCCAGCGTGAAAGTCAGACCAAGCAGCACCGTAAGCTTCTGGCCCATCTCTACCTCCCCCGATACTTCAGCGCAAAGATGTCCCATTCACCTTTGCGAGCGGCAACCCCAATGACGTGCAAAGCCCCTGCTCTGCTCGGCTCCACTTGACCACCATGCCAACTCCGCTCTTGCTCAGCGTACTTCCTTACCCACGCTCGATTGCCCAGCGAGTCATACTTCAGTGTAACGGCATAACAGGCAGGGATGCGGTCATAGTAGGCCCCTCCGGTGAGGTACACGTTGCCTTCACTGTCGGCGCTCATTGGGCGGAAGGGAGGCCGTGTGTCGTAGTCGCGGTAGCCCAGCATACAGCACGTGTCCCCGCCCGCATACTGTCTAACCCAAAGCTCGTTGCCAAGAGAGTCGTACTTCACAAGAGTCATCATCGTGTACTCACCCTTTTCCACGAACACGCTCCAGCCGGCTACGTACACCTGGCCCTGGTGAAGCAAGACATGCTGCGCCACGTCCTGCAGATTCTCAGGGCTGTTGTACTCCCGGACCCACAGCACGTTTCCCGACGAGTCAATCTTCATCGTGCAGAAGGCGTCGGTCCTGCTGGTGGCCGAGACAACCGATCCGGTCAAGTGGATGTTCGCCGCTTCGTCAACCTGACTCCACCACAGCCCCTCGTAGGCGGTGCCGGTATCCTTGTACACCCTCTCCCACTGCACCGCGCCCGCAGGCGAGAGCTTCGCAATCAGCCAGTCATTGCGCCTCTGGGGATGCTCGGCCTCAAAGGCCAGGTAGGCCGCTCCATCTGCCAGTAGATGAAGCTGGAAGTCCCAGATGGACTTGTACCCGTTGGCCGTGTAACCCTTGACCCAGACCAGGTCGCCATTCGGCTTGTACTTTACCACACGCGCAAGCGGATAGGTCGTAGATTGCGTTACGCAGCCGACATAGACGTTCTGGCTGTCGTCAAGGACAACCATGCCTCGGTCGTAGTCCCGGTTCGCCTCGCCATAGGTGCGCACCCAGACCAGGTCGCCACCAGGATTGTACTTCAGCAGGCAGACCCGGTCGCCGGTCGAATCAGACACCGCGGCCACGATATAGATGTTTCCGTCCGTATCCCGCACTGCACCAGTGGCATCGTCGTTCCTGTTCCGGCCGTGGTCGTAGGTCCTGACCCACACTTCCCTGCCCAGTGAGTCAAGCTTCAGCAGGAGTATGTCCCGTCGGGTTGTCTCTCGCTCGGTCCGGCCCACAATGTAGACATTGCCCGTGTCGTCAACAAACGACACCAGGGGCACGTCGTCGCCCGGCCCTGAGTACAGGTATACCCAGAGCACGCTGTCGCTCTGTGCGTAGGAAAAGGCACACGTCGCTAGCGTGAGCAGAACAACCAGGCCTGCCCGCGTTGCACTTCTCTGCATTTTCGTCCTCCTGTCGTTAAGGGTATTGGTCTGGATTGGGCTCGGAAAGAGCCCTCGGAAGTGGATAACAGCCCGCCCCGGCGCGGGACTTCCCGCGCCTGCGACGAAGCCGATTGGTGGTGGTTCACGGTTGCACCATCGCCCTTACATTACACCGCACCCCAACCCGAAGTCAAGCGCGGAGCAGGTCGCCGCAATGACCCGTCCGTCGTCGTAACATGCCGGAAGTGCGTGTGTTACGGGGGGGCGAAGCGACCGCTACCGGACGTGTGTCAAGGGCCTGAGGGGGGCAGGACTCTCAGTCGCGCCGGGCGAGACTACCGGCTGGATGTTGTGGCAGCCGTTTGCCCCGCTGACTTCCGAAACGCATGTGTCGCGGCTGCGCGTCGGCTTGGCCAGAATCTCGATGTCGTCTATGCACCAGAAGCGACCTGCCTGTATGGGTCCATGGTAGATCCATGCCAGTCTTACGTTGCGCTGACCATTCGCCCAGTCAATGGCGACTTCCTCGATGGAATCATCTCCCAGCAGATACGGCCACGTGATGCCGCCGTTGGTCGATCCTCTGACCTCAATGGTCCTATTGGGGCCATGCAGCAGATTGGAGTACCTCTCCTGCCTGAGCACGGCCGCTGAGCAGCCGACCAGGTTCACGCGCGGCAGAATCAGCGTGTCCCATGTGGTACCGTTCGTCTCAGCCCACGACAGACACGCATAGGCAGAGGGATTGTCGCTCCAAGGCCAAGTTCCACCGAGGTTTTCATGCCAGCAGCAGTACCAGTAATGCCACGGCCGCCATTCCACGGCGAATGTGCTGTCTGACGTCCAATAGTAGAACGGACGCATGCAGTTCCTGATCTTGTTGTTCTGGTCGCCCACGTGGACGATTCTGAGCGTATAGCGCTCGCCATACTTCGTGCGCATTCCTCTCACTGCGTTGAGCAGCTCGGCCGTCCGCCTGTCGTTGGAGTGGGCGTCGTAGTAGATATTGTCGTTGTCGATGCTGTCGATAACGATCGTGTGGTGATTCTTGCGGCCGCCTCCCGGCAGGTCTACCCACCAGAAAGCTATGTCGCCGGGGCGAACGTGGGGCACCCACTGTTTCACGTCCGCCGGCGTGCGAGGAAGTTGACTGGGTGTCCATGTGTGGTTCTCGCTGCAATCGAGCATGGTCGGGTCCGTCAGGAACTCCTCCAACTCCTTCGAGCGTGGAAGCGCACCGTCTTGGTCGAACCAGAACCTGGGGTCCTTGTGCGGCGTGTCCTGATGGCCCTTCTTGAGGTCCTCGGCAGTGAGCTTCTTCTTCATGGCAAAAGGGGCGCCAATTCCGTCGCGTACTGCCATGCTGCCAAAATGAGCGCAGTCCACGTTGTGTCTGACGGAAACCTGTTTGCCGTTCACCGTCTCGGTCGAGAAGTAGTGGTAGTACTGGCTACCAGCCATCTTGTTCGAGTTCGCCCTCGCGAAATCCCTGGCCGCCACGTTGTTGTACGGCATGCCGTTGAGCACTGCGGCAGTGGCAGTGCACGCGAGCGTAAGTCTGAATGCGAATCTCACACTGGCCCCTCATCTGTTCTCTGAAGCAAGCTTCTGGATGCACGCAGAGGCGCCTCTGACACCTCCAGCGACGACAGTGCCTCCATTCGCGGTCCGCAGCACGCCAGTCCAGTACTCCTCGCTTCCGCTGGCTCCATAAGTCGTAGTCCAGAGCACGTTGCCCTGCGAGTCAGTCTCGAACAAGTACGCATCCGTGTCTCCTCGACCACTGGGCCGAATCTCGCCGGCTATGACCAGGCCATTTCCTGCAGTGCGCGTGACGGCCACGCCCATGTCTAGATTGCGGCCACCGATGTTCTTGCTCCAGATCTTGTTCCCGACCGAGTCAATCCGTACAATACCTGTGTTGGCCGGGTCGAACTCGCTGGTGTCGGCCGCGCAGGGGCCAGCCACGATGTAGCCGCCACCCGGCGCGACAGCTAGCGCAGCTGATGTTGATGTGGTCACGCCCGTGAGCTCCTTTGCCCAATTGACGCTGCCAGTCGGGCCGACCTTCACCAACTTCAACGTTCCGTCTGCCCACGATATGTAGGCGATGACGTAGGCGCCACCGCTGGTGACTTCCACCGGGATGCCGATGTCGTCGTCCATCCAATCCTCTGGGACCCCCAGTCGCCACTCGCGATTTCCGGACGGGTTCGTCTTGATGACAAACACCCCCACCGTCGTATCTACTCCCTGTATGAAGTCGCCACTCGCCATGGCCGTGACCACGAACCCCCCGTCGGCAGTCTGCCTGACAGCCGACGCCCAAGCGATGCACGTGTCGCCTGCGAAGAGGTTTGTCTCCCACAGGAGATTGCCGATCGAGTCCGTCCTGCACAAGTATGCGCCCTCGTCCTTCTCTCCTGCGAAGGCATATCCTCCGTCACCGGTCTGCACGACGGAGTAGATGTGCGCATTCCGGGCCCCTCCGTACCATTTCTCCCACTCAAGCAGACCTAGAGAATCGGTCTTCGCGATGTAGAACTCCGTCGTTGGCCCGGACGAGTCCGTCCATCCCGCGACCACGTAACCGCCGTCGCTAGTGGCCAAGAGGCAATCCCCACCCGCTGCACCTCTTCCGTAGTAGTTCCTGGTCCACTGCACCGCGGGCGGGTCAACGGCCAGCGCGACTTGCGCGGCCAGCAGCAGGGTTGCTGCCAGCCACATTGCACCTCTTCGCATCTTGTCCTCCTCTGATTGTGACACTGGTTTGGATTGGGCTCGGGAAGAGCCCGCGAAATTGGATAACAGCCCGCCTTGGCGCACGGCATCGCGCGCCTGCGGCGAAGCCGATTGATGATGGTTCACGGTTGCACCATCGCCCTTACATTACACCGCACCCCAACCCGAAGTCAAGCGCGGAGCAGGTCGCCGCAATGGCCCGTCCGTCGTAACATGCCGGAAGTACGTGTGTTACGGTGGCGACCGCCATCGGATGTGCGTCAAGGGCCCGAGGGGGTCAGGACTCTCAGTCGCGCCGGGCGAGACCACCGGCTGGATGTTGTAGCAGCCGTTTGCCCCGCTGACTTCCGAAACGCATGCATCGCGGCTGCGCGTCGGCTTGGCCAGAATCTCGATGCCGTCTATACACCAGAACCTGTCGGGCTGTACCGGCCCTTTGGATATCCAGGCGATTCTGAGACAACGTCATCTCCTTCAGCAGTTGCTGCTACCCGGTGCAGCTTACCAGACGCCGTCTCTGCCTAGTCAGCGAGAAGGTGATGGTCAAGGAGCGGTTTGACGAAGCGATGACGTCTTTACTCTGCGGCGACAGTCAAACGGATGTGTCGGCGCTCAGCTTTCCACCTGGGCCGGGGCCCATGTATGGCCGCCGTCGAGGGTGAAAAGCAGGGTCAGCTCGTCACCGGCGATGATTCCCTGCCGGCCGTCGGCAAAGCAGCGGATGCTGTAGAGGTCGGTTGCGACACCGGAGTAGAGGCGTTCCCAAGTGGTGCCACCGTCTGCTGTCGTGATGAGCGTGCCCAGGGCACCAACGACGAAAGCACCCATCGTGTCGTGGCGGACGTCCAGTGAATAGAGCGCGGGGAGTGGGAATTCGATGCGCATCGGACGCCAGACCTCACCCCCGTCTGACGTGAACAGAACCAGACCGTTGGCCGTGGTGGCAAACCCGACCTGGTCGTCGGCCGGGAAATGGACCGCGGTTATGTGAGTATTCGGTAACAGACCCTGAATGTTGGCCGTCTGAGAAAACCAGACTGAACCTCCGGTTGTGGTCTTCAGGATTACAGCATCAGGGCCGACCGCAAAGCCTGTTGTCTCGTCCGAAGGAAAGTTCATGTCCATGACCTTGCCGCTCGTTGCGGTCAAGAGTCGCTCCCATGTCCTGCCGCTGTCAGCCGTACGAAGAATCACACCCGCGTCGCCGGCAGCAAATCCAACTTGCGGGCTGACCGGGAACTTGACTGCACGCAGGTCCTCGGTGACTCCGGAAGTAAGCCGCTGCCAAGTCCGGCCTTCATCCTCGGTCTTGAGCACGGTGCCGGCATCGCCGCATGCATAGCCAATCGTTGCCTGACCCGGAAAGCAGATGGTATACAAGTTCTTTGTGACGCCCGAGTCGAGCCGGACCCAGTGCGCGCCGCCATCGTTCGTCCTCAGGACCAGCCCGTTGTCGCCGACCGCATAGGCGATGAGCGTGTCCTCTACGGCGAAGACAGAGTTGATGCGTCTAGCCATGGACTTATGTTCGTCGGCATTGCTTGCTTGTCAATTCCTGCATTTGGCCCGGAATCCGACATTGAGCCGCAGAAGCACGAAGGAATGGGTGAACTTCGGGCTTTCGGCCCTCTGCTCGGATTTCGTGGCCTTCGTGGCAGTCAACCTCGGGATCGGGGTTTGGACTCTCGCTCGGTCCGGTGCGGACGGCCGCGCCTTACCCGCGTCGGGTGTCTTTGTCCTGTGTCTGTCCGGGTGTTGTAAAGGGCGACGTCTCTGCGTCAGAAGCAGCCCATGTTCGTGCCGTTGGTGCCGGTTCCGATGCAGGGCGAGTCCTTGGCCAATCGGTAGTCGCCGCTGCTTCGGTCCCTGAACCTGGGGTCCTTGGTGACATTGTTCCCGTTTTCATTCACCCGGTCGAAATTGCTCCCGCTGTTGAACAGACAGCTTCTGGTGACTTTGATGCCGCCTTCGTTCTTGTCGGTTACAACGCCGCGGCCGTTGTGGGCGATGATGCAATTGCTGATGGCAGTCTCTGCGTCGTCCATGACCGAGTAGATTCCTGACACCTTGTTGTCGACGATTGTGCAGTGGTCAATCTCGGCCCGACCTTGTCCGGACATTGTGCTGAGGTAGATGCCGCGGTCGCCGTTGTCCACAATCAGGCACCGGTCAACCATGTGCCTGCCGTCCACGACGTACACGCCGTGTGATTCGGCCCCGCGGACTGTGAAACCAGAGACCCGATGGCCGGTACCGCGCAGGGTGACTGCGGCGTACTCGTCATCGGCGTCAATGACCGCCTGGCCCGGACCAGCGCCAAGCAGCGTGATATTCTTCTGGTCGGATTCGAACTCGACCTCTTCCTCGTACGTGCCGGGTTTGACCAGGATGACGTCGCCGTTGGAGGCGTCGTCGAGTGCCTCGGAGATGGTTTCGTAGTCGGTGGAGCCATCGGCCGCGACCGTGATGTCGGGTCTCGGCTGGGCAGTGGTCTGCTGCTTGCCGCAGTTGACGTTGACAAGACAGATGGTCGCCGCGGCCAGCAGCATCAGACTGGTGTCGTTCTTCATGTTTCCTCCTGCTGTTATTATACACGATTTGCCAGCATGTGTCGAACCGCCCGAGGTGCCCCAATCCCGAAGTCGACTGCCACGAAGGCCACGAAATCCGAGCAGAGGGCCGAAAGCCCGAAGTTCACCCGTTCCTCCGTGCTTTTCGTGACTCAATGTCGGATTCCCGGGGAGAGCCGGTCGCAGCAAGCGGATGGCTTCGGGCGGTGCGGGCAGGTGAGCCGCCACCCTGGGTTCAGGGCTGCGGCTTGACTCCGGGGCCGGGCGCTCTAGGATAAGATGATGTTTCCAACAATCCTGAAGGTCGGCGGCCTGCACATCTACTCATACGGGCTGATGCTGTTCGTTTCATTTGTCGCCGGGATAGCAATCGTCGAGAGCCGGGCTCGGAAGTTCGGCGTTGATTCGCGTCGTATCACCGACCTGGCCCTCTGGGTGCTGGTAGCGGTCGTGGCCGGCTCGCGGTTGTTCTACGTAGCGTTTCACTGGAAGGAGTTCGCAAACGACCTCATCGGCATCATCGCGTTCTGGCGCGGTGGGCTGGCTGGGCTGATGTTCTATGGCGGATTCCTGGGCGGTATCATTGCCGGGGTGGTCTTCGTGCTTACTAACCGGCTGCCCGTGCGTCGGCTGATGGACGCGGTCGCGCCCGCGGTCGTGCTGGGTGAGGGTTTCACACGCATCGGTTGCTTCCTGAACGGCTGTTGCTTCGGCGTGCCGACTTCGTGTCCGACAGGCATACGCTTTCCACCTCACTCGCCGGCCGGTGCGACGTTTCCCGGGCTGGCGATTCACCCAACCCAACTTTACTCGTCGGCGGCCGGGTTCATCTTGTTCGGCATCGCGCTCTGGCTGGAGCGGCGCAGATTGAAGCCGGGCGTGTTGTCCGGGATTCTGCTCATCGTCTACTCGCTATTCAGGTTCGGGATTGACTTCGTCCGGTACTACGAGGACGCAGCCAATCTCTGGGGTAATCAGGTCGTCTCGCTGGTACTGACCGCGGTCGGGGTCGCAGTGGTGGTCGTCTGCCAGCGGATGGGCCGGAATGAACCGCGTCCCGTCCGCGTTTGAGAGACAGTTTCGGCTTCCTGGTTCGGGCAGTTGTCGATTTCATCTTCCCGCCGATCTGCTATGGCTGCGACGAGGAGGCGGAGCAGGGGCTGGTGTGCGACGCATGTCGGCTCCTGCTCTTCACCAGCGAAATGGATGTGTGTCCGAAGTGCGGCCGGGCCTGCATTGAGGAATGCGAGCGCTGTGGTCCGCCGTTGTCGCTGTCACGGATTCGGGCGCTCGGACTCTACTTCGAGCCGTTTCGCGGTCTGGTTCATGCCTTGAAGTACAGTGAGAAGACACGGCTGGCAGAGCTGCTCGGTCTGGCACTGGCCGGGTTGGTAGAGCAGGACACAGAGATGCGTCAGGTCGACGTGTTGTGCCCGGTACCGCTGCATCCGGCGCGCCGGCGCGAGCGGGGCTACAATCAGGCTGAGCTGCTGGCCCGAGCAGTGTCGCGAGCGACCGGGGTGAGTCTTGTCGACGCCCTGCTGCGCTGGCGTAACACGCCGAGCCAGACGACTCAGAGCGGACCTGAGAAACGGATGGCGAACGTGAAGGGTGCGTTCAGAATCCGGTCGGGTGTCTGCATAGCCGGTCAGCGAGTGGTGTTGGTTGATGACGTGACGACAACGGGCGCAACCTTGGACGCGGCGGCAAGGTCATTGCTTGATGCCGGCGCAGCAAGCGTGATGGGCTTGGTTGTGGCGGCGGCGGGCGGAACTCAGGCAGGCAAATAGGCGAGTTCCGATGAAGGTCAGCATTGTCACCGATGCCTTTCTGCCTGCGGTCGGCGGGGTCGAGAACCACGTGGTCAATCTCGGGATGGCGCTTCAGGCCGCGGGACATGAGGTGTTGGTGGTCACTCATGCTGCACCGGAGCGGGCGGTGGCGCATGGCCATGTCGTTTCGCCCGTGCCGGTGCGGCGCCTGCCCGGGATGGTGCTGGTTTTTCGTGACCACGACATCGCGCTGGACCCGCGCATGTTCCGCGCATTCAATGCGGTGCTGGACGACTTCAGGCCGGATATCGTGCACGGTCAGAGTGAGGGCTCAATCTTGGTCTACGGGGCGCTGGCGTGCGCGCGCTGGCGCGGCGTTCCTACCGTTATCACCAGGCACTCAATTATCGGCGCCAAGCCGGTGCTTGTGCGCACGGCGCTGCACCTCACAGCCCGGCTGCTGACGGGCTCGGCGGACGGGCTGATTGCGGTGAGCCGGGCTTGCGCCTTGGAGGCGAATGGGTTTGCCGGGCCGGTCAGGGTGATTCCTAACGGGGTTGACCTTGCGGTGTTCAGGCCTGACCATGGTCTTAGGGCGCGGGTCAGGGAGGAGCTGGGTTACCGGGATGAAGACGTGGTCGTTGGGTTTGTCGGCCGGCTGCACAGCACCAAGGGCGTGCCGGTGCTCTTTTCTCTTTTCGAGAGACTGGCCCTGGCAAACAGCCACGTGCGGCTGGCGGTGGTCGGACCTGGGCCGCTACGTGGGTGGGCACTGGCTCGCGCGGCGAGAAACGCCGGCCGCGCGACGGTGTTGGGCACTCAGCCGTATGACCGGGTGGCCGGGTTGCTCAATGCCATGGATGTGTTTGCGTTCCCATCACGGAGCGAGGGGTTCGGCATCTCGGTACTCGAGGCGATGGCTTGCGGCATTCCGTCGGTTGCCTTCGGCCGGTGGGGTCTGAAGGAACTGATCGAGGACGGCGGCTCGGGCTTCCTAGTCGGTTCGGTTGAGGAGTTCTTCGGTCAGCTTGAGCGGCTCTGTGCGGATGTACGGTTGCGGCAGAGGATGGGCATGGCAGCAGTGGAGCGGGCGAGGCAGGGATTCTCGTGGGAACGTGTTGCCCGTGAGACCACGGCATTCTACCAGGAACTCGTTGCGGCTCGGGTCGGCGCGCAGTCGCCGACCTAGTGCGGCCTGATGTCGGTTTCGGTCGGGCCTGAGTGGTTGAGCGGGATTCCGCGCCAGCAGACTTCTGCCAGACAGAAGACCGCGCCCGGGCTTTGCAGCCAGGAACCGGGCAAACTGACGTTCCAGCCGCAGGCAGTCGGTTCGATTTGCAGAGAATCGGCAAGCGCCGAGTCAGCGGCCGGGACGAAGATGGCCGAGGGTGGCTGGTCGTCGGCGGCAAGGTCAATGGCCAGGGTTTTGTGGCGGACCGAGCCATCCTGCCTGAACACGGCGTGGAGGAGGAGTCGGTAGTCCAGTTCTGTCCACGGCTCGGTCTCAAGCGCCAGTTGGACCAGTCGGCCGGAATCGGTCGAGATCAAGTCCAAGCGGTTCACCAACGCGCTGCGCACGAATTCGGTGACCGGGCCGTTCTCGCCCGCGGGCAGGCCCGCGAGGTGTGTGGTGTCGAATGTCTCATGCCTGTGACTGACGTCTTCAAGCCGGTTGCCTGGAATCTCTAGCTGCGTCGCGTGCTGGCAGAGCGCCTCCAGCTTGAGGTCCAGTTCGGCCGATGTGAGCTGCACGACGACATGCTCTTGATGACGGCCGAATCCGTGGAGTGGTGCGTAGTAGAAAACCGAAGGGCGCCGCGGTTCGGTTCCGGGCCAGTGTTCAAGTGCCAGAGCGACGAATGCTGCCGTGGCCCAGTGGTCTGCGTGGTTGTCGAGTGGATGAGGGGAGTAGACGTGGTCCGGCCGCAGGCGGAGCAGAGTGGTGGTAAGGTCGCCGAGCAGGTTCTGTCCGGAGTACTCGCGGCCGTCAGAAACGTAGGGATTCCGGTCCACGCCGGTGGTTGGAGAGAGGAATGGCTCCTGCCAGTGTTCGCACCAGAGTCGGGCCAGACCCTGGTCAGGATAGCCGAGGAAGATGAGGCAGTCAGGGTTAATACCGAGCCGGGTCGCACCGGCACGGGCCTCAGTCATGCGTGTGCGTCCCAGGTTCAGATACTGCGCCGGGCCGACAGGCAGACGGCGGCTGCTCCATGCAGCGCTCGTCCATGAGGCATCGCCTGAGGTCAGGTAGACTACCCAGACAGAGTCGCCTCTTGCCAGAGCCTGCTGAATCAGTCCGCCACAGGCGAGTATCTCGTCGTCCGGGTGGGGGGCGAGGATTGCCAGTCTTGCCGGATTACCAGGGTGCCCGGCCCGCAGGTCGGACACCGGCAGCGCGAGCAACGCCAGAGCAACGCAGACGACTCTCACAGAGTCAATAATAGCTGCCATATGCGCCTTGGCAAAGTGGCCGAGCAGAGATGTCGCCACCGGATAGCGGACGGCAGCCACAGGTGAAACCGGGCTCAGGGGTCTAATATGTGCTGGCTGCTATGCTCGACCGGCAGGAGTGTCGCTCGGGAACAGCGGTCTGGCGATAAGTAACAGAACGGAGGTATGATTGTTTGACTTGATGGCGCGGCTGTGTGCCGTCTCTTTTTTCCTGACGGCCAGGCTACGAATGTGGCTGCTTGCAGCGCTGCTCGTGGTTGTGCCCGGCTTCAGCACTGCTCAGCCCGGACAGGGTTCGCGCGGGCCGTACCAGGGTCCGACCGCGACGATCACCGGTCAGGTGTTCGACGCCGACTTGTCGGTTCCGATTGAGTACGCCAATGTCGTGCTGTATCGTCAGCGCGACTCGAGCCAGGTCACAGGCGCGATAACGACCGAGAGCGGCCGGTACGAGTTGCCCGGCTTGCCGCCGGGCCGGTACTACATTGAGGTCTCGTTCATCGGCTACCGCGGTAGAACCTTGAAGGACATCCAGGTTGCACCCGGCGCCAGGCTCGACCTGGGTCGGACCGAGCTGCGCCAGGTCGCGGTGGAGGTCAAGGGTGTGGAGACCACGGCCGAGCGCCCCCAGCTTTCCTATCGAATTGACAAGAAGGTCGTGGACGTGGGCCGCATGGCCACGGCCGCGTCCGGCACCGCGGTGGACGTGCTGGAGAACGTGCCGTCGGTCAAAGTTGACGTTGAGGGCAACGTATCCCTGCGCGGCAGCCAGAACTTCGCCGTACTCATTGACGGTAAGCCATCACCCATTGAGGGCAGCGACGCGCTGCAGCAGATACCTGCGCCGACGATCGACAAGATAGAGATTATCACCAACCCTTCAGCCAAGTACGACCCCGAAGGCGTTTCCGGCATCATTAACGTCATCCTGAAGAAGCAGCGCCAGGCCGGCATCAGCGGGATTGCGACCGTGGACGGCGGCTGGCCCCGGCGCTACGGCGGCAGCTTCTTGTTGAACTACCGACTGAACGGGCTGAGCCTGTTCGGTGGCGGGGACTTAAGGCGCGGCAGTTTTCCCGGCTCGCGCAGGACCGAGAGCTGGACCAAGTCTGGCGACACAACGACTTGGAGCACTTCCGAGGGCGATGGCGACCGCGCGCACAATTCGTACGGGCTGCGGGCCGGCGGCGACTACAAGTTCTCAGAAAACGACCGGACGAGCCTGAGCCTGCGGTTTGGCGATCACGGGTTTGGGATGAGCCAGCAGGCTAACTATCGACGCTGGGACTCGCGCACGCGGGACACGGCGTTCGAGGTGAGTCACGACTCGTCCGAGCGGGGCGGTGTGCACCTTGCTGCCAACCTTGAGCACCAGCACCGATTTGGCCGCGAAGGGCACCAGCTCCTAGCTTCGGCCAGCTACACAAGGCGTACCGGTGACGACCGGTCAACCAACCTGCTGTCCGATACGTCGGGTCGGGTGCTCAGCGGCCTGCGCCAGAAGGAGACCGGGCCGCGGCAACCGATACGCCTGAAGCTCGACTACACCCTGCCGCTGCGCGGCGAGGACAGGCTTGAGGCTGGTGTCAGCGGGGCAGTCCACCGCGCACGGAGCGAGAGCAGAGTCTGGGAGTACGACCGGGCCGATGACAGCTTCCACTATCGGCCGGAGTACAGCCAGGTTGTCCGCTACGCAGACAACATCTCCGCGGCCTACACTCAGTTTGCCGGCAAACGCGCGGGGTTCGGATTCCAACCCGGTCTGCGGGTTGAGCACTCCGACCGGCTGGTCAGTTCGGACTCGGGCGACTACCCTTTCCGGCGTTGGGATTACTTCCCGACCCTGCACCTGTCGTACGACCTGCCTGCGCACCAGCAGGTGATGGTCAGTTACACGCGCAGAATCGAGCGGCCGCGCGGCTGGGAGCTCTGGCCGTTTCTCTCGCGTCAGGACGCGTACAATGTCCGCCGCGGCAACCCCGCCCTGAAGCCGGAAATCACCGATGCCTTCGAGGCCGGCTGGCAGGCGCCGCTGGGCGCGAGTCGCATTTCGGCCGAGGGCTACTACCGTATCACCCACGACAAGGTCGAGCGAATCCGTTCGGTCTACGAGCCGGGCGTGATACTGCACAGCGCGGCCAATGTCGGAGCCGATTACTCGCTCGGAACCGAGCTGCTTCTGGACCTGCAACTGTTCAAGTGGTGGCGGATGAATCTGTCAGGCGATGTCTACGACTACCGCGTCACCGGTGAACTCAACGGCCAGGACTTCTCCAATTCGAGTTTTAACTGGGACGGCCGTTTCTCGAATGACTTCAGCCTGCCGACCCAGAGCCGGTTTCAGCTCAACGTCCGCTACGAAAGCCCGAAGGCCTCTGCCCAGGGCACGGAGGCCGGTCGGCTCATGACCGACGCGGCGATTCGCCAGCAGTTCCTCAACCGCCAGCTCTCAGTTACGTTGCAGGCGCGCGACCTGCTTGGTACGGGCGGGTTCGAGTCCACGGCAGAAGGCACGGATTTCCGCAACTACTTCCAGTTCAGGCCGCAGTCGCCGGTATTCAGCCTGAACCTGACTTGGAACTTCAACAACTACCGGCCTGAGCGCCGGCGACAGGAGACCGACGTCGAGGAGCCCGAGCGCGAGGGGGAGTACTAGCCTGTCGTCAGGAGGCGTGGCGCGCGGTGCACGACGAGTCGTGCCCAGTGGTGTTGAGATTCGCTCCGCAGCAGGGGCAAAGTCCACGGCAGTCAGGTCTACACAAGGGAGCCATCGGCACTGCCAGGTGAACCGCGTCTCGCACGAGCGCCGTCAGGTCGAGAGTATCAACCTGGGCCCGGTCGGTTTCTTCCTGGTCGGTGGCCTGGGTCGCAGCATGTTCGCAGTCCATGAACTCGGCGGCGAGCGGCTCCTTGAGCGAGCACTGGTACCTGATTCCGCACAGGGCGCAGTCGAGCCAAGCACGGAACGTAACCGACCCGCTCACCATCAGCCGCTCGCCAGCGCGGACGACGACGGCTTCAATCACGACCGGTCCGAGCAGTTGTTCGAAGGACGGGTTCTCCTTGACTTCGCGGTCGCTGAATCCCAGGTCCTCCGGCTCAAGTTCGAAGCTGAACCGGTTCTCGCCTTGCCTGAGCGAGCCGACATGGACCACGAGAGGCGACTTCAGAGCTCCTCCACCAGGCGTCGTACTACCGTGTCGGGCCGGACGTTCTCAGCTTCGGCCGCGAAGCTCGTGACGATGCGATGACGCAGGACAGGCTGGGCCACGCTTCTGATGTCGGCAACCGACGGAGTGTAGCGGCCGTCGAGTATCGCTCGTGTCTTGGCGCCCAGAACCAAGTACTGCGACGCCCTGGGTCCGGCGCCCCAGTTCACCCATTCGCGGACGAACTTGGGAGCCCCGACGCTGCCCGGCCTCGTGCTTGCGGCCAGCTTGACGGCGTAGTCGATCACCTCATCGGCGACCGGGACCCGACGCACCAGAGCCTGAAGTGCCGAGATATCATCGGCAGTCAGCACGCGCTTCAGCTCGGGCAGGTATGCGGAGGTTGTAGACTTCACGATTTCACGTTCTTCGACCGGGCTCGGGTAGTCAACGTATATCGAGAACATGAACCGGTCGAGCTGAGCCTCGGGCAGAGGATAAGTGCCTTCGAGTTCGATCGGGTTCTGGGTGGCGAGTACGAAGAAAGGCCGGGGAAGCGGATAGGTCTGTCCGGCGACCGTGACGTGGTGCTCCTGCATCGCCTGGAGCAGGGCGGCCTGGGTCTTGGGCGGGGTTCGGTTTATTTCGTCGGCCAGAACGACGTTGGCGAATACCGGCCCTTTGACGAATCTGAAGCTCCGGCGACCAGACCCCGGCTCATCTTCGACAATCTCGGTGCCGGTGATGTCTGACGGCATCAGGTCGGGCGTGAACTGCACGCGGTTGAAGTCGAGGTTGAGTACCCGGGCCAGTGTGTTGACGAGCAGGGTCTTGGCCAGTCCCGGCACGCCGATGAGGAGCCCGTGCCCGTGCGCCAGAAGGCACACGAGTACCTGCTCGACGACGGCCTTCTGGCCCACGACGACCTTCTCGACTTCTGCCTCAATCAGCCGCCGCGCCTCGCCAAGACGGCGCACCGCCTCAACGTCGCCGTGACCGCCGGCCGACGTTCCAGGGTTGTCGTGCATTGTCTTCTACACCTACTTCCAGAGCGTACCGGCGAGTTCCTGACAGAGGATTCGAGTCAGGTACTCGACGTCGTACACCATTCTGCGTTTGTCTTCATTCTGTTCGACCAGAGCCTGCACGGCTTTCTGGTCACCGCGAAAGGCATCCTTGGCCTGCCACAGGATGTCTCCGGTCTCGACGTCCACAAGGCGAACGCTGGCTCCGACCTGGGCCGAAGGCGGTTTGGGGCCGAGCAGCATCAACATCACCGGGACGATTGTCACGACCGCTGCCGCGGTGATGGCGCAGGCGACTGCATCGCTCCGGTCCCGGCTGTTGTCAACGATGATGACCGGTGGATAGTCGGGCTCGTGTCGCCGGCGACGCTCCCGCTGGCGGGTCGTGTCCACCCTGACGCTTGGGTGAGCGACGAACTGAGTAACGCTGCCGAGGACGACCGCCTGAGCGCCGAGCATGCGTCCGATTCTCGCCGCGCTCTGCGGGTCGAAGCGGAAGAGCGTGTCAAGGTCCTGTTCTTGCCAGAGTTCGTCAATTCGGTTGCGCTCGACCAGGTCAAACCGGCCGGTCTTGCCCAGTTGGAGGCCGAACTCCTCGCCGACGATGGTGGCCGCTGCCGCCTCTCCGGTGAGGTTCTCGAAAGGCAACACGGCCACGCGTCTCATCTCGGAGCCGGTCAGCTTGGCGGAGCGGAAGTAGTTCGTGACCCGGTAGGGGCGCACGGTCGCGCAGTTGACGCTCGCAAGAAACGACGCGAGGACAACCGCGCTGACAGCCTGGCGTGGAGTCGCGCGGTTCACCGAATTGACTCGGTCATCAACCGTGCCAGCCACATCGCCAGGTAGTCGGCATCGCGCCCCAGTCGAGTCCGGTCTTCGCGGTCCTCGACCAGCGCCTGCACACGCGCATCACCGCCGGCAAGTCCGTCCGAGCCCTGCCAGGCGATTTCGCCGGTCTCCACCGAGACAAGGCGTGCGTTGGCGCTGACTCGGCCGGGCCGGTAGTCGGTTATTGTCCCCATGACCACGGCGTGAGCGCCCAGCATCTTGCCGATCTGCACGGCGGTCGTCTTGTCCACACGGGCCGGGTCCATGTCCTGCTCGTGGTAGAGGTCGGTTATTCTCTGACGTTCGACGATGTCGAACCGGGCCAGCTTGCCCAGTTGCAGGCTGAACTCGTCCGCAAACCTGACGCCATCCGGGCCGGCGAACGGTAACACCGCCACCCGGCTGGCACGGATTGATGCCATCGCCTGGTGGTTCTGGGTGTAGTTTGTGAACCGATACGGACGCGCAGTGGCGCAGAATAGACTGAGCGCCACCGGCAGTAACAGGATTCGTCGGAGTGTCACATCTTTCTCCTTCTGCGCCCGGCCGGCGCAGTGGCTTGAGGCGTTCATCTGGGTTGTGCCAGCGTCCATTTGGACGCGCCCGGCTCGCCTTGGGTTGCGCGCGGGCTAGGTCCTGCGGGACCTGCCTGACTTCGGAAACAGCTTGTCGAGAACCTGGGGCAGAGTCGTGTACTCCATGTCCTTCAGCCCCAGCCGGTGCGGTTCAAAGGGGCCGTGCCGGCGCATGTAGTCGGCGATTTCGTTCGCCCTGGCCCGGGCCAGATTGAAAGAGGGGTCGTCAAACATGTCGCGCGGTCCGACCAGCATGCCTTTGGTGAGCTGGAAGCCGAGCGCGATGACGCGCGGTGGCCCGTCGAACCGTGACGGCGTGGCCTCGCGCTGCGCAACCGGCATCATGGGACCGTAGTGCGACCCGCGCATCCAGCCGGAAATCAGGTGGGGGAAGGAGAACGGCTCGAGCACTTCGCCGACCGCGGGCAGACCAGATTGGCACCGGACGATCATCACCGGGTCGTCCTTGCCTACGTAGCGTCCGGCAATCAAAGCCAGCTTCTGGGTTGAGCTCGTCGCCGCAATCTCGCCGTTCTTCTTGTAGATGTTCTTGATGATGTAGTTCTCGGGCGAGCCGATGAGCACGAGCAGGTCATACATCTGCTCCGGGCACGAGAGCACGATGTCGCTGCCCTGGTGTACGTCATGGACCTCGAACCTGAACCCGTCGTGCATCGAGGGGTCGATGACAAGGCCGATGGTGTTGAACGGGTCGGCGAACATCCGGAACAGCGGCAGGTTCCACGCTCCGGGTGCGCACTTGTCGCCGCAGAAGACAACCAGCGGCTCGGACTTGCGTTCAACGAAAGTCATCTCGGCCACACCAGGGCCCATGCCTTTCACGTTGCCGGAGAAAGCGTCCGCCAGGATGTCCTGCCCGGCGCCGTAAAGCCCCAGTTCTCGCGCCAGTTCGGTGCAGTCGAGGAAGACATCCCAGGCCAGCTTGTGAATGACTTTGGCGTCGTTGCCGTGGTGGTGGCTCATGACCAGTTCGAGGTCGTCGCCCGCCGCGGCCACGCGGAAGTCAGCAATGATGCCTGCGCTGCGCGCGCGCGAGAGGTGCTCTCCGGCCCGGGCCAGGATATCGGGATGGCTGGCCGAATGGCCGACATAGCCGCCGATGTCTGCTTTGATTACGGAAATCGTGACCGGCCTGGGGCCGGCAGGCTTATGGTTTTTCACAATCACTCTCCGTGGTTTCACGGTGGTGAGGATAGACCAGGAGGGGCGGGTTGTCAAGCGTTCCGCATCACCAGGGAAAGGGCGAGGTCCGGGTCAATTTCAGTTGCCGGAGCCGGCGGTGTCCGGCGACGGTTCTCTGGCCCGGTCACGCGTATCCCAGTTGTCGAGCGCGCTCAGGACCGTCTCGAAGAACCGGTATGCGTTCGTCCCTGACGCGCAGTTGTTCAGGATGAACGAAAACGCGTAGGTGTCACGGGTGCCTCTCAGATAGCCGGACAGAGCGAAGACGTTCCGGATGTAGCCGGTCTTTGCCGCCAGGCGTGGCCCGGCCGAGAGGTTGCGATGAATCAGCGTGCCCGGCTCGCCGGGTCGGGCAAGCGTTGACGGGAACACGTCTGCCTGCGGCCAGTGGTCTACCCGGGCCAGCAGTCGCGCGAGGGTCAGGGCCGATACGCGATTGCGGCGCGCGAGGCCGCAGGCGTCCCAGACCACGAGGCCGGCGCGCGGTATGCCTTGGCGCTTGAGGAAGCGGTCGAGGACAGTGTGACCGTTGGCACGGCTGCGTCGCGCCAGCCAGGCGAGCATCCACTCGGCTTCCATGTTGTCGCTCTCGCGGTTGGCGAGCACAAGGTGGCGGTAGCCGGGGAAGTCGGGTCGGTCATTGAGCCCGTGCGAGTCGGCCCAGGCCGGGCGGCAGGCGGTGAGATGCCGGCGGCGTGGTGAACGGTCGAACAGGGAGTCAAGCCACCGAACCAGGGTATCGTTCCAGCACTCCAGCGCGCCGGCAGTGACGAGCAGTTTCTGGTTCGATGCCGGGATGAGCGGGCGGGCCGCCTGGAAGCCAAAGAGCAGTGACTCCTGAGTGCACGACACGATTGCGATGCTCACGCGCCAGCGCGGGTCCTTTTTGTCCGCGACCAGCGATTGGAGGGTGACGGCTAGGTCGGGCGCGAGGTGCACGCCCGCGGTTGTTCCCGTGTCCGGAGTCCGGTCGGCGACACCGGCGAGTAAGGCAAGCAGAAGGCAGAGCAACCTGGACTACCGCGCGCCGGCAAGAAAGTCGTGGGCCATCATGGCCGCGAGCGCGCCGTCGCCAACCGCGGTCGCAATCTGACGCAGCCGGGTGGCACGTACATCACCGGCCGCGAACAAACCCGGTACGCTGGTCTGGAGGCGGTCGTCGGTCACCACGTTGCCCGAATCGTCAAGCCGGACCAAGCCACGGCACCAGGCGGTGTTGGGGTTCCAGCCCACGTAGATGAACGCACCGTTGACCGAAAGCGTTGTCGCTACCCCTGTTTTCAGGTTGCGCAGGTCCACTCCCGAGAGCCGCTCGGTTCCCGTGAACGCTTCGACCACGCAGGAGAGGTGGAAGGTGACATTCTGCCTGGCGCGGAGGCGTTCCTGCGCGAGTCTGCCGCCCCGGAACTCGTCGCGGCGATGGATGACGTGTACCACTGACGCGATGTTGGCAAGATACAGGGCCTCGTCCAGGGCTGAGTCACCACCACCTACCACCGCGACCTCGCGGCCCCGGAAGAGCGGGCCGTCACACACCGCGCAGTAGGAGACGCCTCGTCCAACGAGCGCGTCTTCGCCCGGTACGTCCAGTCTGCGCGGCCGGACCCCGGTGCAGATGACGGCAGATTGACAGATGACCGTCTCCGCCGTCGTTGCGACCTCAAACCCAAGGTCCAACGGCTTGATGCCTGTAACTTCGGTGTTGAGTGTCCGGCACCCGAACCTCGCTGCCTGCTGCTCCATGGTCTGGGCCAGGAGCAGGCCACTGACCGGCTCGGCAAAGCCCGGGTAGTTTTCGACTTCGGAGGTGAGGGCCATCTGGCCACCGGCAAACGACTTCTCGACAATCAAGACGCTGTGGCCGGAGCGGGCGGCATAGATGCCGGCAGTGAGTCCGGCTGGTCCGGCTCCGACAATCACAACATCGGTTGAAAGCACGCCCCGGATTCTAGAGGAAAAGGCGCGGCTCGGCAAGAGCCGAGCCGCGCAGCAGGGTTCTGACTAGCGGGCGATGCAGGCTTTCCGGATGCGGGTGGAGCCGGTTCCGGAGTTGCGCAGGCGCAGGAAGTAGACGCCGGGGGCAAGCTCGCGGCCGTCCCAGATGAGCGAGTAGCGGCCGGGTTCGACCGCTCCCCGAAGCAGGGACGCGACTTCGCGGCCGGCCCGGTCAAAGACCTCAAGCTCGAGTTCTGCCTTCACCGGGGTCTCGTATTCGAGCCAGGTGCGGCCCGAGAACGGGTTGGGCCGGGCCGGGCCAAGCCGGAACGAGAGCGGCGTCGTGCGGTCAGGTCCGGAAAGCCCGACATCCGGCGACTGAAGCAGCCGGACCATCCAGTCGTGGGTGGTCCAGAGCCGGAACGTGTCCTGGTTCGATGAGAAGTAGGAGCGCAGGTCAATTGGCGGGTTGCGGTCGGCGCCGATGCCGATTGCCGGTGAGTTGTCCGGCCAGTGGACCACGGCCCAGATGGAGGATGAGTCCGGGCAGGTGACGTCAAGGTCGAACTCGGCCCAGCCGGGTGCCACCGGCGCAATGACGTTGGTTACGACCTGCAGCGGGTTGAGCGTGTCCGGCTTGGTTTCGGTCCCGGTGCAGACCATGACGTAGTCGAAGGGCGTGTTCGCCAGGTTGACGTAGATGCGGCCGTGACGCAGGGAATAGGGAGGAGGTATCGTCGGCGAGAACCGGACGTAGAACTTGTCGTTGTCGCGCCGGCCGACCCAGTAGTAGGCGTCGGCCGAGCCGTCGTCGTACATGATTTCATAGGTGACGCGGAAGGGGCGGTTCAGAGTGTCGTTCTCCGGGCAGAAGTCGTCAATCGAGCGACAGACCCCGGCGGCAGAGTAGGCGCTGACCGGGCCCGGGTTCCAGACGCGGAAGGCCACGGTCGCCGTCTCACCCGGGCCGACCGGGCGCGAGGTCGCCGAGTCGCCGTAGACCAGAGTGCCGGTCGAGTCGGTGATGAGCATCCAGCACCGCATATCGTCGGCGTACGAGCCGTTGTTGCGGATTAGGAGTTTCGGCGCAAACGTCATGTTGACCGTGACCTCGGGGCCGGGCGGGTTCACCGCTTCGGCCTTGGCATCGTGGAAGCACTTTGCCGCGACACCCAGCGAATCGTCGCCTGGGTACTCGTCTCCGGGCAGCAGGGTGAAGAACTCGCACCGGTACAGGTCATAGGCGGGCGGAGTCCAGCGCCGGAACGTGACCGACGCACTACCCCGGGGCAGAATCTGTCCCGTGACCGTGCTGTCGTGGTAGATGATGCTATCCAGTCCGTTACGGATGACGAGGTGGGCCGGAACCGCAACCGGGTCGTCGCCGTAGTTGCGTACCGTGCCGGTCGGGTCTACTGCGGTGCCGACCTGCAGGTAGCGGCCCGGGCTGGCGACCGCGCCGAATCCGGCATTGACCGCCGGGGTCGCGCCGATGATGACCGCGTAGACCTCGCCGCCGTTGCCCATCTGCTGGGCGTGGACCGCCTTGCCGCCGGCACAGGCGAACTGACCGTCAGCCGAGATGTCGCAGGCGAAGAGCGAGCCGGGCTCCTCGTCGCGGGTGATGGCGACGAGGGGAGTCGTGTCGGAGCGGTTGTGGACGGTGAAGACCCGGAACGTGCCCGACGGGGCGATGTCGCCCCAGGACGCGGCGGCGACGCGCGAGCCGTCGGCGGAAAGGGCAACCGATGACACGTAGGCGCCGCTCGAACCATAGTTCTGGTAGACCATCAACGGGGTTGACGAGCTGGAGTCGAATACGCAGAGCTTGCCGTTGGCGTAGCCGGTGCCACAGGCGATGGTCGAGCCGTCGGCCGAGATGTCGACGCCCGCGACCCAGGGCGTGCCGACCGACGCAGACCAGCGCAGCACGTAGGTCGAGCCGCTCCAGCGATAGAGTTTGAGCATGCCGTAGTAGTCGCCGGTGACGAGCAGTTCGCCGTCGCCGGACAAGGCCGCGGCGTACTGGGTGCCGGTATTCGAGGTGCCGATGGGGATGCCGGCCCGGCGTCCGGACCGGTCAAAGACTAGGCAGGAATCGTACAGGGTGACGGCAATCACTTCGCCATCGTCCGAGATGTCCAGGCCCTGGAGCCGGGTCGGTTCGCTCACCGGCTCGGTGCCCAGGATCTCGCCCGAGCGTGGGTTGAGGACGTACAGGGTTCCGCCGGCAACTGCGGCGACGATGTTGCCCTGGCGCGAGGTACGCGCGAAGGCGACGCCCGGCTGGGGGTAGCTGTACGACCAGTCCGGATAGGGGCTGTTGCGCGACCACTTGTGCGCCGCGGTCTGGCTGGACAGGGCAAGGACCGAGCCGTCCTCAGACGCGCCAATCTGTCTGCCGCCATAGGCCCAGGGGTAGGAGCCGGGCGCCTCCCAGAGCGGCACTTCCGTGGCGAGCGTGCGGTAGTAACTCGCGCGCTCGGCGTTCAGGTACCAGTTGGCAAAGACGTGTCGTCCGTCGGCGGAAATGGCGGTTGACTGCGCGATGCCGTAGCGGTGGTTGCGGTCCACCCAGAGCACGCCGGTGTCGCCGTGCGTCACCGGCGGCGCTGGGGCCGGCAGCGGCTCGGGGTTGATGATGCGGCCCTGGTCGTTGATGCGATACCAGACCTGGGTGCGGCCGTCGGCGTCGGTGGTCATCACCGGCTCGATGCCGGTCAAGGCCAGGCCCAGGGCGGGCAGCAGGAGTATGAGTGTTCTCTTCATGGCAACGCCTCCTTTGTCAGGCGCATGGGAGCATTACGGCTGGCGGCTGAACAGCGCGGCGAGCAGGGCACGCTGCGCGTGGAGCCGGTTTTCTGCCTGGTCGAGGACGGCGGACTGGGGCCCATCCACGACCTCAGCAGTGATTTCCTCTTCGCGGTGTGCGGGCAGGCAGTGCAGCACCCGGGCATCGGGTCGGGCCAGAGCGAGCAGGCTCTGGTTGAGCTGGAACGGGCGGAATATCTGGCGTCGCTGCTCGGTTTCGCCTTCCTGGCCCATTGAAGCCCAGACATCGGTGTAGACGAACTCGGCGTCGCGCACGGCCGCGGCCGGGTCATAGGTCAGCTCGATGACGGAGCCGGCCTTCTGCGCATACTCCCGGGCCAGATTGACGTAGCGCTGTGGCGGCTCAAAGCCCCGCGGCGTCGCCACCCGCAGGTTCGCGCCGGTCAGGGCGCAGCCGAGCAGCAGCGAGTTGCAGACGTTGTTGCCGTCACCGGTCCAGGCGACGTTCGCACCTTCGAGCCGGCCCCGGTGTTCGAGGATGGTCTGCAGGTCGGCAAGGGTCTGGCAGGGGTGTTCGTCCTCGGACAGGGCGTTGATTACGGGAACCGACGCCTCGCGCGCGAGCTCTTCCACGACCGAGTGAGCAAAGACCCGGGCGATGATACAATCCACCCAGCGCGAGAGGTTGCGGGCGACGTCGGCCACGGTTTCGCGCTTGCCCATGCCGATGTCGGCCGGTCCGAGATACAGGGCCGAGCCGCCGAGGTTGCGCATCGCCACCTCGAACGTGACGCGCGTGCGCAGCGAGGGCTTTTCGAATACCAGCACGGCCATCCGGCCCCGGGCGGTGTCAAGCTGTCTCTTCTCTCTCATGCGGCCGCGCAGCTCCCGGGCCTGCTCCAGCAGGCCGAGCAGTTCATCCCGGGTCAGGTCGCTGATTGATAGCAGGTCTTTCTTCATGGTGTGTTGCGGGTAAGGTGCTTCTCCTCCACGGTGCCTTTTCAGTTTCATGCGGTCACGACTGCCGGGTCAGGCAGCCAGGGTACGACGATGTGCCGGCGCGGATGCCGACGCCAGCTTCCCAGGGGTGTGCGCTGACGAATGGCATCAGGTTCCTTTTGGTCCATGGCCGGGGAGAGGATTATAGAATCGTCGGCCCGGCTGTCAAACCGCGCCCGGGTATCGGGGAGACAATACGCATCTCCTGTCCGTCAAGGCCGGGCAGCGTTCGGACTCCATCGCGGTCATTGTGGGCGCTGGGGCAGGTGTGTCAATACCGCCCACAAGCCGGCAGAAATCGCGGCGGGCGGTGGTTCACCATGAAGACTCAAAGACACCAAGTTCGCTCGGAGGGGATCGTGACCGCTTCGTGACTTCGTGGCTGAGTCCGGGCCTGGCGGGCGGCAGGCTGGCAGCAGGACCGGACTGGGGACCGGGCAGCGGACCGGGCAGAGGACTGGGCTGTGGTCTGGGCAGCGGACGGGGCAGCGGACTGGGTGATGGGCTGGGCAGCCGACTGGGTGGTGGGCTGGGCAGCAGGCTGGGCCGAGGACTGGACGATGGTCTGGGCAAAGGGGTGGGTGGTGGTTTGGGCAGCGGACTGGGTGATGGTCTGGGCAGAGGACTGGACTGGGGACTGGGCGATGGACTGGGCAGTGGTCTGGGCGGTGGACCGGGCCGCCCCCCGGGCCGGGATTTGAGGTCTGGTGAAGGTCAGGTGCAGCACTTTGGGGTCGGGCAGCGTATTAGTGGTAAAGGGAAAGAAGGATTGACATGAGCAACAGCTACGCCGCCGTCCATCAGGCCGAGTTTCTGGCCGAAGTCCGGGCCAGTCAAAGGGTGGTCGTGACCCGGCATGCGTCGCCCGCAGCGTTGCAGCGGACGCTGAAGAAGTACGCGCGCGTGGTGCTGGGCCGGGTCGGGGTGACCGAGATGGAGTTTCTGGCCGGCATCAGGTTGACCCATGGATGATTGGTGACACTTGCCATTCCGCACTTCATTCGTTCGCTGGACCGCTTGACCTGGCTTTGTTCCCCGGTTAGCCTTCTGTCGTGATACGACGGCTGTTTCTCTTCTGGGCCGGGCTGGCTCTGGTGCTGGACCAAGCTTCGAAGTCGCTGGTTGGCTGGCTGGTGCGTGAGGGTGAGACGGTCAGGTTGCTGGGTGACTTTCTGCGTGTGGCTCACGGCGGGAACGAACACGGCGTGTTTGGGCTGAGGTACGGACCGCAGTGGGCATACTACCTGCTGCCGGTAGTCGGAAGCGCGGTCGTGCTCTGGCTGGGACTGAGGGCACGCGACCGATGGACCGCGACCGCGTTCGGGCTGATTCTCGGGGGCGCAGTCGGGAATCTGGTTGACCGCGTCCTGCGCGGCGGCAGGGTGGTTGACTTCGTCGACATGGGTATTGGCAACTGGCGCTGGTTCACCTACAACGTGGCCGACGTATGCCTGGTTGTCGGCATCGTGACCCTTCTGGCACATGAGTTGTTTACCCAGCCCGAACGAGTGGCAGAGCCGCGGCCGCCGACGCCAGACCAGTTACCGCCCGAGACCTGACGCCCGCTTGACCGCAGGGGCGGCCCGGGTAGTATCTCAGTCGTGTCCCGCCGCGCTGCCACCGGACCGGAGACGGTCTGTCCTGCCTGTCATAGTGGTGAGCTTGGCGCGATGGTCGTCCTGGTCTACGTTCTGACCCAGGTGTTGGCCTGGCTGGCCGGGGTAAGGTTTGACCTGCGGCCGCTTGTCCGATTCATGCAGTACCTTGACCCTGCTCTACTTCAGGGCCGCCTGCTGGAGAGCGTCTTCTACCTGCACAGCCAGCCACCTCTGTTCAATCTCTTCCTTGGGCTGGTGCTGAACCTGCCGGCGATGAGTCAGGTGGTTGTATTCCAGGCGGTCTTTTTCATGCTTGGCGCGGCCACGGTGGTGGCCGTGCTGCTGCTTCAGGTCCGGCTGGGCGTGCCGGAGGCGGTGGCGCTCGCGGTTTCGCTCGTTCTTGCCGCGAGTCCCGCGCTTCTGCTGTACTCCAACTGGCTGTCGTACTCGCTGCCGGTTGCCGGTCTGCTCTGTCTGGCCGCTCTGTGTTTGCACCGGTTTGCCACGACCGGACGGACCTGGTACGGGTTCGGGTTCTTCTCCGGGCTCGGTCTGGTCTGTCTTATTCGCAGTTCGTATCACCTGGTCTGGCTTGCGGCGGTAGTGGTCGGTCTCTCGCTGACCCTGCCTCGCCTGAGGAAGAAGACCATGCTGGCCGCGCTTTTCCCGCTGATCGCAGTCCTTGCGGTTTACACCAAGAACATGGTCGTGTTCGGCAGGTTCAGCGGGTCCTCATGGCTGGGAATGAACGCGTGGGAAATGGCCGCGGACCAGTTGCCGCGCGCCGAGGTTGAGAGGCTCGTGGCCGAGGGCAGCCTCTCACCGATTGCGTTGATACCGCGTTATGCCGACCCGCCGGAGTATCCGGCAGAGTACTCGGCATTCGACGGCCCGCCGGTGCCGGCACTGACTCAGGTGAAGCGGTCAACCGGTGCGACGAACTACAATCACATCGTCTATTCCCGGGTGGCTGATGCGTATCTGCGCGACGCGCTCAGGCTCGTCGTGCTCCGGCCGGTCGGCTATGTCAAGAGCCTGGCCAAGGCGTGGTTCGCCTACTTCAAGTCAAGCACCGACTACGTGCTGTTTGAGCCCAACCGCGAGTACATCGGGGTCTGGAATCGCGTCTGTGACCTCGTCTTGGGCGGCAGGCTGCCGTTCGACTTCACGCGCACCGGCTGGCTCAGGACGACCTCGCCGCGCGGGCACTTCCTCTACCTGTTCCTGCTGCTCGGGCTGCCGGCGCTCTTCGCATACGGGGTTCGGCGTGCCCTTGGCCGTGACAGCATGCCGGCGGAGCGGGTCACGGTCGGGTTTCTCTGTTTCACCATTGCCTATGTGGCGTTGCTCGGCAATCTGCTCCAGGCGGGTGAGAACAACCGGTTCCGGTTCGAAACCGACCCGCTGAGCCTGGTCCTGCTCGGACTCGCAGCGGGACAGATGTTGAGGCGGCGAAGAGCGACCTAGCGCGGCGTCAGGGTCGCAACCGGCACGACCATCTCTTCCAGCGAGATGCCGCCGTGCTGGAACGTGTACTTGTAGGTCTTCTCGTACTCACGCGGCTTGGTCGGGTAGATGAAGTAGTAGTCGGACTTGGCAATCGCGTACTTGACGCCCAGGTGCCCGGACGGAAGCATGTAGTCCTCGGGCTGGTGGACCAGCAGGGCATCTCGTTCTTCGACCCGCAGAGCCGCGCCGTGCTTGTAGCGCAGATTGGCCGAAATCTCCCGCGAGCCGTGGATCAGGGTCGGGCGTTTCACCCGGAGAAAGCCGTGGTCGCTGGTGACTATCACACGGCGCTTCTGCCGTGCCAGGGCTTTGAAGAACTCGAAGACCGGCGAGGATGCGAACCAGACCCGGGTCAGGCCGACGAGCGCGGCGTCGTCGGGCACGATTTCATCGAGCAGTCGGGTGGTTCGGACGGAGTGGATGAGCAGGTCGAGGAAGTTGATGACGACCGAAACGAACCTGAGGTTGGAATCGAGCAACTGAGCGCGGGCAGCCTCGAGTTCCTCACCGCGCACCATCTTGAAGAAGGCATGGCGGCCGGAGAACTCGAGCCGCCGGAGGAGCTCGGCGAGCAGGTCCGGCTCGTGGCGGTTCTGACCGGTTTCGTCAACCACCCAGTACCGGGGATAGCGGCGCTGGATCTCGAGGGGCAGAAGCCCACTGAAGATAGCATTCCGGGCATAGGGCGTAGCCGAGGGGATAATCGAGCAGTAGTAGTCGCTTCTGATGTCGAAGTAGTCACGCAGCAGAGGAAACAGCGCCTCCCACTGGTCAACCCGCATCGAGTCGAACACGATGAGATAGACCGGTTCGTTCTGCCAGTAGGGTCGGATGAACTTCTCGATGAACTGGTGGGACATGGTCGGGCCTCGGCCGCTGAGCCACGCACGGTAGTTCTCTTCGACGAACCGGCTGAACTGCGCACTTGCCTCGCGACGTCGGTCGCTCTGGACATCCTGGAGCGCGGCGTCGGCGTACCGGCCCAGAAGCCGCTGCCAGTGGTTGAGCAGCCGGTAGTGTTCGACCCAGTCGTGCCAGGAATTGAGCGGGCGCGGCTGGTTGACGACGGCCAGGTATTCCTGGGCGATGCGGTTGCTGACCAGGCTCTTCTTTTCCAGCAGTCGTTTCAGCGTGGCGAGCAGTTGCACGGGCGTGAACGGCTTGATGATGAAGTCGTCCACCAGCTTGCCGAACGCCTCGTTGACCAGGGCTTCCTCATCCGATTTTGTGACCATGGCCACGAGCAGGTTCGGGTCGGCTTCTTTGAGGCGCCGGAGAACTTCAAGCCCGTCCATGCCGGCCATGATTTCGTCGAGCAGGACCAGGTCGAAGTCGCGGGTTTTGGCCAGGGCCAGGCCGTCCGGGCCATTGGTTGCCGTGTCAACCTCGTAGCCCTTGTCCTTCAGGGCGTAGACGAAGGGGCGAAACATGTCAATCTCGTCGTCAATCCATAGTATCTTCATGAAGTCTCCTCGCTGAGCTGGTCTGGTGACCTGGTTCTTCTGACTATGCTTCCTCGCACACGGGCAGGAGGATGGAGAAGACGGTCCGACCCGGCTGGGACTCTTTGAGCAGGAGTCGGCCGCCGTGATAGTTCTCGACGATGCGGCGGGCCAGGGTCAGGCCCACACCCCAGCCGTGCTTCTTGGTGGTGATGCCTGGCTCGAATATCCGGTCCAGCTTGACGCCCTCGCCGGTGTCGGTCACCTCAATTTCCAGGAACCGACGGTCCTGGTTCAGTGCGGAGCGCACGGCGATGCGGCCGGGCCGGGACCCGATGGCGTCGACGCTGTTCTTGAGCAGGTTCTCCAGCATCCAGGAGAAGAGCACCTCGTCCACGCGGACCCGCGGGTCGTCAATGACTGCGACATCGAAGACGGTCGTCCGGGGCGCGCGGCGCTGGACAAACGCGACCGACCTCTGCAAAGCTCCGCCCAGTTGCTGTGGGTTGAGTTCCGGCGGCAGGCCGATGCGGCTGAACCGGTCGAGAATCTCGCGCATCCGCTCCAGGTCGGGCTCCATCTCCTGAGCAACCTCGGTGTTGCCTCTGCGGCGCAGGACCTCAAGCCAGGCCGAGAACGACGACAGGGGCGTTGCCATCTGGTGGGCGGTTTCCTTGGCCAGCGCGGTCCAGATGTGCTCCTGCTCCCGGCGCTTGTAGGCAAGGATGCCCCAGGTTCCGACCGCTACAAAGCCCATGAGCAGGAGGACCTGGAGCACTGAGAAGACGGTCAGGGACCGGACCGAGCCGGACAGTTGCTCACTGATGCGACGCAGGGTCAGGGTCGAGTTCGATAGTCCGTAGTGGATGTAGCCGAGGGGACGCGAGGAGTCTGCGTCGGCCACAAGGAGCGGAATCGGGTCGTGCAGAACGTCGAGCTCGCGCATCAGGGCGGCGAGCTGCGCCGAGTCCGGACGTTCAGGCAGGACATTGCGCCATGAGGTGGGGCGGTTGCGGGCATCGGTGATGATGACCGGAAAATCGAGCTTCCGGATGACCTCGTCGAAGATGATGTCGAGCTCGGGCGAGCCGCCTTCTGAGGGCTCGGTCGCGCGGCTCATGAATTTGGCGTACATGCGCGAGCGGAGCTGGGTATCGAGCTCCAACTGGCTCGAAAGGGTTGCGGCGTAGTTCTGCCAGAGCCGCGACAGCCGGATGAGCAGGTACTGGGAATAGAAGAACCAGATTCCCGCCAGGCCCAGCAGTCCGACCACAAAATAGAGCTGCAGCAGGCGAGGTCCGAATCTGAGTCGGGAGCGGTTCAAGAACGTTGTGTGTCGTAACTATCATAGGGCCAACCGGCCCGGAGTCAAGCCGGGTGAATTGTCCTGAGACCGGCTTGCCCAAGACCCTCGTCCTTGGGCCACTGAGCCATGCGTCCACCTGAACACACCGGGCAGGAACCTGACCGACCACCTCAATGCAGGCCAGGGTCCTTCCGACTGCCCGGGCAGAGGCGTCTTCTCTTCGATACTGTGTGCAACATGACCCGGTCCTGAAGGCGATGCGTCGTGTTGACATGCGCGTCAGGCTGCATATCATGAACGTGTAATGTCGAGTGTGGACGAAGTGAGAGAACGGGTGCAGGACCTTGAGCAGGAGCTGTCCCGTGCCACGACGCCCGTGGAGCAACTCAGGCTGCTGTGTGCGATCGGCGACCAGTTGATCGAACTGGACCTGGCTGAAGCGCAGCCGTGGTACGAGAGGGCCATCGCTCTGGCCCGAGAGACGGGTTCCTACGAGCAGATGGCGCACGCGGCCAAGACAATGGCCGAGGCGTGCTGCGATGTGCCGGACGTGGAGGCGGCCGGTCGGTTCGTCGAGGTCCTGGGGGAGGCGGCGAGGGCGTCGGGCAAGCGGAGAATCCAGGGTTCCTACTTCTATGTGCGGGGCGAGCTGTGCTGGTTTCGAGGTGAGTACGAGCAGGCACGCCGCGAGTATGAGGAGTGCCGCCGGCTGTGGCAGGAAGACGGATTCGCCGACGGCGAGGCGGCCATCATGAGTCAGCTCGGGAGCGTGTGCGGCCAGCAGGGTGATTCGGCCGGCGCGCTTGAGTACTACCAGGAGCTTCTGGTGCGGGCAGGCGAGCTCGGCAACAAACAGATGCTCGCCACGGCCTGGCTCAACATCGGCTGGGCTCTTGTGCAGCTTGGTCGCTGGGAGGATGCAGTCGAGTCGTTCTACCGCGTACTGGCGATGGATGACCCGGTAGTCCAGCGGGAGAACCACCCGTCGGTGTACAATGCCCTGGGCGAGTTGTTCATCCGACGCGACAAGCTGGATAAGGCGATCGACGTGCTGCGCCGTGTGGCCGGCGACACAGACGCGAACGGGCCGGTCGCCGCCACGCAGTTGCTCGACGTATACATCAATCTCGGTCAGGCCTACTATCGTCAGGACAACATCGCCGGTGCAGCCGCCTCCTATGCGCGAGCCCTGGCGCTGGCCGAGAAGACCGAGAACAGGCACGACCGTGCTCGGGTGCTCGTGCGCATGGCCGAGATTACCCTTTCTCAGGGTGACCGCGACCGGGCCGGCGAACTGGCCGATGAGGCGGTGGCGCTGGCGCGTCAGACCGGTGCCCGCCGCGATGAGAGCGATGCCCTCCGTCTGCGTGGTCAGGTGCAGGCTGCACGGGGTGAGACCGAGGCCGCCCTTGCCTCTCTCGAGACTGCAATCGCTGCGGTCCAGGATGCCGAGGAGGGCTACGAGATGGCCCTGGCCCGATACCAGTATGGCCGCGTACTGCTGGACGCGGACCGCCGAGAGGCGGGCATCGGACAACTGAAGGCAGCGGCCCGGGTCTTCCGCAAGCTCTCGATTGTTGCCGAGGCCGAGGAGATCAACCGTCTGCTCTTCCGGCTCGACCTGCGTACGGACAACGACGTTGCCCTGCTCCAGGGTATCTCACGTCTCGTACCGCTCGGGCTGGAGCCCAGAGTCATGGTGGAGCAGACGCTGCGTCTGGTCTGCGAGGCGCTGGGGTATGACAGCGCGGCTGTTATCTACAGAGGCCAGCCGGTCTTCGTTTGCGGTGCGCCTGACCTGGCTCACGCCGCCTCCACGGTCGAGGCCGGGATTGACACCACGCGAACGCCGAAGAGCCTGAGCTGGCCGGTGCGTTACGGTGCCAGCATCGACGGCCGTGTCTATCTGGAGCGGCGCCGGCCGATGGGAGTTGAACACAGCCCGCTGGTCCTGGACACGGTTGCCAATCTCCTGGCGCTGCCGATTCAGCGCACGGCCGAGACTGCCCTGAGGGTCGTTCAGGAGCGGCCTGACCTTGCCGGTCTTCGGTTCCGGGGCGTGGTCGGCCACAACCCGGCCATGCTGGGCGTACTTGCGCAGGTCTGTCATCTGGCCGGCACCGACGTACCGGTTCTGATTTGCGGAGAGAGCGGAACCGGGAAGGAACTCGTCGCCCGGGCTCTGCACGAGTCCGGCCCGCGCCTGTCCGTGCCTTTCGTGGCGGTCAATTGCAGCGCCGTGCCCGAGGGTCTGCTCGAAGCCGAGTTCTTCGGCGTGGAGCGCGGAGCGGCAACCGGCGTGGCTGCCCGGGCCGGCCGGTTCGAGGTTGCCGGTCCTGGGACGGTATTCCTCGATGAGGTGGGTGATATGAGTCCGGCATTGCAGGCCAAGCTGCTGCGCGTGCTTGAGGACAAGACGGTCGTGCGGGTCGGCGGCACGAGGCCATTGAAAGTCGAGGCGCGCGTCGTCTGCGCGACAAACCAGGACCTAAAGGAGAAGATGCGTCAGGGTGCCTTCCGCAGCGACCTGTACTATCGTCTTGCCGGAACGGAACTGAGTCTCCCTCCGCTGCGCAAGCGGCCGGAAGACATCGAGGAACTGGTGGGGCACATCATTGCGCTGGTGAATCAGGAGTACAAGCGTCAGGTTCGGGGAGCAAGCCCGGAGGCGCTTCAGCGGCTGCGTTGCTATCGCTGGCCCGGCAACGTGCGCGAACTCCAGCACGTGCTGGAACGGGCGGTGATTCTCGCCGAGTCGGATGTGCTCCAGGTTTCCGACCTGCCGCAGGCAGTGGCCGCGTTCGATGTGAGTGCCCCTCCGGTCTTACGCGTCGCCCGCCGGCTGGCTCAGAGGGATGCGCGTACCGAGGGCGAGCGGGCCGCGCTGGTTGACTGCCTGAAGCGAGCAGGCGGCAACGTCACCAAGGCGGCGGAACTTGCCGGCTACAGCCGGGTGCAATTCTACCGTCTCATGCGCAGATACGGCATCAGCCGCGGTCAGGTGTAGGACGCGGCCTCGAGGTTGCCGGAGCACCTCCCGTTTCTGCTGATGACGTTCGGCCTCCCGGCAGGCAGCAATCGCGCCGTCCTGGCTTGACCGGTCGAGGCGGCGGGGCTACTATCTGCGGTCGTCAAACCCAAAGGAGTACCTGTGAAGCGACTTGTCCTGCTTACTCTTGCTTGTGCCTTGCCGGCGCTGGCCGGTACGGTTACGAGGACCGTCAGGTTCAGTCCCGCGGACGTTGTCCTGTCAAGGGTCGAAGACTATGACGTCGTTGACCTTGCCGGCTTTCCGGCCCTGATTGAGCCGGGCCGGCCGCGCGTGCCGCGTGTGGTCGAGGCGGTCTCGATTCCGGCCGGGGCAGAGCCGACCGGGGTCGAGCTGGTGGAAGTCGAGTGGCAGACCGTTGACGGCCGGTTTCGGCTCGCGCCGGCCCAGCCGGACCAGCCGCTGCCCATGCCCGGCCGCAGTCTCACACCCCGGGTGTTCCTGCCGGACCAGAGTGTCTATTCTTCGACTGAAGCATATCCGAAAGAGCCTGTCCGGGGGCTTGAATCCGGGACCCTGGGCGGATATCGAATGGCCTTTGTCGAATTGCGGCCGGTGCGCTGGCTGCCGGCCACCGGCGAGCTGCAGTTGGCTGCAAGGCTCGTCTATCGCTTGAACTACGAGCAGCAGGGCAGGGACAACCTTGTGCCGAGCGCGCGGCAGAATGTGCTGTACGGCAACATGGTCCGTGAGCTGGTGGTCAATCCGCGCGAAGCAGCGGCAAATGCGCCGGCAGTGGGCCGAACCGTGGTCACCATGCTGCCGCCGGGTGAGTATGACTACGTGGTCATCAGCGAGCCGCCGCTTGATACGGTTTTCGCGCGGCTGGCCGATTGGAAGACTCTGAAGGGCGTGCCCGCAACCGTCGTGACCGGGTCCTGGATTGCCGCGACCTACCCGGGCTACGACTTGCCCGACAAGTTCCGGAACTTCATCATTGACGCGTATCAGACCTGGGGTACCCACTACGTGCTGCTGGGCGGGGCAGCAGACCACAAGACCACGGGCCAGAACATCATCCCCGGCCGCGACGCCTGGTACATCAGACAGGGGGTAGGCTACTATCCGGACGAAGATACGATTCCGTGCGACCTGTACTTCGGTGGCCTTGACGGGACCTGGGACTACAACAACAACCACGTCTACGGTGAACGGGCCGACCGGGCCGACATGGTGAGCGAGGTGTTTGTTGGTCGAGCATCGGTGAACAGCGTCGCTCAGGCACAGAACTTCGTGGCCAAGACTCTGGCCTATGAACAGAACCCGCCTGCCGGCTACCTGCGCAAGATGCTCCTGCCGACCGCGATTCTCTGGTCCAGCTACGAGGAGCGGCAGTTGCAGGAGTCCCTGGCACGCATGACCCCGACCGGCTGGCAGGATTCGCGCCTGTACGAGCGGACCAGCACCCTGTCGCGCCAGGCGATGAGAGACTCGATGAACTCCGGGTTCGGCATGGGTCACTGGGTCGGACACGGCAATGAGAACGGTATCTACATGGGATCGTTAGCTTATCTGAACTCCGGCGATGCCGACGGCCTGTCCAACGGCGCGCGCCAGGGGATTCATGCTTCAATTGCCTGTTTCACCGGCGCATGGGATGAGGTCCCGGGCGGCGACTGCTTTGCCGAGCATCTGGTGAACCGCGTGGGCGGAGGTGCGGTCGGCATGGCGATGAACTCAAGATACGGCTACGGCGCCTATGTCGGCGGCTACGTGCCGGGCCCGTCCGAGCGGCTCGACACGGTCTTCTTTGCCCGAATCCTGAACCACCCGGAGTATCACGCCGGTCAGGCGCTCGCGTTCGCGCGTGCGTTCTGGTCGCCGTATGCGGATTCGGGCGGACGGTACGACATGCAGCGGCTCTGCATCTACGAGCTGAATCTGTTCGGGGACCCGGAACTCGCGGTCTGGACCCAGGAGCCGGTCGTACTGAACGCAGCCCACCCCGGCGTGATTGCCCTGGGCAGCAGCGTTCCCTATCAGGTTACGGTCACCGACCCGACGCCGGTTGAGTCTGCCCTAGTCCTGCTCTGGAAGGGAAACGAGGTATACACGCGGGCCTACACCAATTCGTCGGGCCAGGCGACGTTTCAGGTGTCGACCCAGACACCAGGACCGATGGTACTTTCGGTCAACGCCCGGAATCACTATCTGCTGGTGGATACGGTCCAGGTGATTGCCTCACAGCGCTACGTCACGCACCTGAAGTCGTGGATATTCGACCCCGGACCAGGAGGAAACGGCGACTCGATACTGAACCCGGGCGAGTCGGTCAGGATACCGACCTGGGTGAAAAACTGGGGACAGCAGACCGCCGGCTCGGTCATGGCCGTGCTGCGTACCAGGGACCCGCACGTGCAGATTACCGACTCGGTGAAGTCCTTCGGTAACATCGGAGCAGGCGACTCGGCATACACCGGCTCTGACGGGTTCGGGCTTGCGGTTGACGCGGGGCTGGAGAACGGCTATTCAATTGCCTGCTCGCTTATCTGCCGGGATGCGCTTGACTCGGCCTGGGTTTCCAATGTCATATACCACGTCGGCACGCCGGTCCTGGCCCAGGGTCCATTGACCTTCCGCGACTCGGCCCGGGGTAACGGCAACGGCCGGCTCGACCCGGACGAGGCATCGGACCTCGCCATCACGGTAAGGAACTCGGGGCTTGGGCACGCGACCAACTGCCGCGGCTGGCTGAGCTCGGGGGACACCTCGCTCTGGGTGATTGACCCAGACGCGAACTTCGGCGTGATCAGGGCCGGTGACACGGTCACCAACTTGGGTGACATGTTTGCGGTCCGAGCCGCGGCCTCGATACCACTCGAAACCCGGGTGAGTTGCACCCTGCGCCTGGTCGCAGACGGCGGCTATTCGTTCGTGCTGCCATTCACAATCGTCGTGGGTGAGATAAGACAGGCTGACCCGATTCCGGATGGGCCCAGGCTGCCGGCACGCTACTACGCCTACGACAACACTGACACGGCCTATCAGCACCATCCGACATACAACTGGTTCGAAATCAATACCTTGGGCACACAACTGACATATCCCCACAATGACGATGTGCTGGTCGTGAGCCTGCCGGTGGGGTTCGGGCCGCTCAGGTTCTATGGTTCAAGCTACACTCAGGTCTCGGTCAGCGCAGATGGCTGGCTGTGCCCGGGCAGCTACACCACCCGGCACTACGCGAACACGGGTCTGCCTGACCCTTCGACCCCGCCGGGCATTGTCTGTCCTAACTGGGACGACCTGTACCCGGGTTACGGCAGTCAGGGGTTTGTCTACTACTACCACGACGCGGCCAATCACCGGCTTGTCATCGAATACGACAGCGTCGCCTACTACAATCCGAACAGCGTGCGCGACAAGTTCCAGGTGTTCATCTACGACACGACGGTCACGACCTACACCGGCGACAATCTGATTGTCGTGCAGTACAAGACCGCGAACCGGTACGCAAGCTCGACCCTGGGCATCGAGGACCCGACGCGCACGATTGGCATACAGGCGCTCTACGAGACAGACTACCACCGGGGCTGTGCGCCGATTGCGCCGGGCCGGGCGATTGCCTATCGCACCGACCCGCCGACCGGCGTGGGCACAAGCGAGCCTGCCACAGCCGCGAACACGGCACGGCTCGGCCTGGTTGTGCAGCCGAGTCTGGTCCGGAACCAAACCCTGGTCAGATGGAACGTCGCGACCCGCGGCCCTGTCAGCGTCACCGTGTACGACGCAGCCGGCAGGCTCGTGCGTAATCTGGTTCAAGCGCAGATGAAGCCGGGCCAGTGCTCGGCAGCATGGGACGGCCGAACCGACTCAGGCCGGCGGGTTGCCGACGGCATCTACTTCGTGAGACTGCTGACCGAGTCGGCAACGGTTCAACGCAAAGTCCTGGTCGTGCGGTAGGCGCGTACCACGGAAAGTATACCGGGAGGCGGGCGATTCTGCCCGCCTCCCGGTGTCAGGACGCCACACGACTGCTGCCGGCGGGCCGCAGTGCGCCTTCAGGTGTGCCCGGCGACGAACACCTGAATCCCTGAGACGTAGTCGTAGGGCCGTCTGTCCCAGCCGCCGTACACGTCCTTCACCTTGAACCCGGCGTGGCGCAGGAGCAGGTGCATCTCGCGGTGGTGAATCCAGCAGAGCGTCAGGTCGGCAGAGCTGCGGCGCACCAGGCCCTGCTCATTAATGGTTTCTACCATCACGGTGGATTCCATGGTCTGACTTGCCAGGTTGCGCGTTGTGAAGAACCGTACAACCAGCCCGTCCTTACGGGCTTCCTCGATAGTCTCTGTCGTCCTGGCCAGCCGGTCGTGGAACGGCGCGAAGACGTTGATACAGAGCAGACCGTCATCCGCCAGATAAGAACGCACGCTCTCAAGACAGGCAAGCTGGTCGTCGGTCGTCAGAAGGTGCTGGAAGGAGTTGAAGGCGCAGAATACCAGCTTGAACTTCCGGGAGAACCGATAGTCCCGCATGTCTGCGCACTTGAGCGCGACGCGAGCCTGCACCTCGCGCGGTTCTTTGTCGAGCCTGGCCTGGAGCCTGTCGAGCATGGTCTGGCACAGGTCGAGGCCGATGACTTCGATTCCGGTCCGGGCCAGGGGCAGAAGTACGCGGCCCGTGCCGCAGGCGAGTTCGCATACGGGTGAGCCGGTCTGTCTGGCCAGCTCAAGCCAGAACGGGATGTCTTCGTCGAAGTCGGCGTACCTCAGGTCGTAGAACGGGGCGAATCGGTCGTACTCAGGCATGGGTCACCTTGTGATGACTACGCGACAGGACCGACAGGGCCCATCGGACCAGTCCCTGATGAAGTAGACGCCGGGGGCAAGGTGGCGGACGTCGTTCGGGCCGGGGACGAGCGACATGACGCGGCGGCCGGTCAGGGAGAATAGAGAGTAGTGAGTGGAGAATGGCGAAGGAGGAAGGCGGAGCACGCCACGCTCGATAGTGGCAGGGGGCGTAGCTGCAGATACGCCCGGTGTCGGGTGCTCTTCGATCGCCTGCTGCGGGTCGAATCTGGCCCAGATGCGATAGGTGTTGGCGCTGCGGCCGCCGAGCATCTCAACCCAGCCGCAGTAGACAAAGAACGCCTGTGCATCCGGCCCGGCGCAGGCCGCAGGCGTTATCTGCTCGTTATCGCCGGTGTGGACAGGAAACGACGGTCGGGCGGTTCCGTCCGGCAGTACGTAGCAGCCGAAGATGTCGTAGTCGTGGCCGTTGCGCCAGTCCTGCCAGGCAACGGCATATCTGTCGCCGGTCCAGGCCACGGCAGACCCGGACTGGTAGTAGACACCGGCGCCGACCGACCGGCCGTTCGGGTCGAGAACGACCCCGTCCGGCGATACCCGGGCGCCAAAGATGTCGGAATAGCCGTTGCGGGAATCGTCCCAGGTGACGAAGAAGTTGGTGCCGTCAAAGGCGACGTCGCCGTTCATGCTCGTCCGGCTGCTCAGCGCGAGTCCGTTCGGGTCCAGAACCTGCCCGGACTGCGTCACTCGTGCCCCGTAGAGAATGTAGCTGCCGCTGCGCGAATCGTTCCATACCACCAGGGCCGCGGTATCGCTGCCGGCAATCGCCGGGTAGTACTGACCCTGGCCGGCCAGGCAGATGGCGATGCCGGTGTCGAGCACGACGCCGTCCTTGCCTACACGCGCACCGTAGATGTCATACTGGTAGCGGCGGAAGTCGTGCCAGGCAAGAAGCCAGTTCGAGCCGTTCCATGCCACGTCCGGGAAAGTCTGGACCTGGCTGCGGCGGCAGATGGGGATGCCGTCCGGGTCCAGTACCTCGCCGCCGGGACCGACGCGGGAGCCGTAGATGTCGAAGTCGCCGGTGCGCAGGTCGCCCCAGGCGACGAGCCAGGCAGAGTCGCCCCACGCGATGACCGGTATGCCCTGCCAGTTGTCAAGGGTGCAGACGGCAATTCCCTGAGGGTCGAGTACCTGACCGCGGGGCGTGACCCGGCAGGCGTAGATGTCCTTGCTCGAGCCGCGGCGGAAGTCGCTCCAGACTACGAGATAGTTGTCGCCGTCAAAGGCAACGTCGGTGTCGTACTGGCCGTAGGCGGCCGGCGCGAGGAGGATTCCGGCCGAGTCGACCACCGCACCGGCGGCGCTGACACGGGTGCCGAAGACGGACCAGGTCTGGCCGCCCCGGCTGTCGTGCCAGGCTGCGAGCCAGCCGCCGGCACACGGGGCGAGCGCGGGGCCGGACTGGGTGCCTTCCATCCGTGAAAGACAGATACCGGTCGGCTCGAGTACTGCGCCGCTGCGGGTGACTCGGGAGGCATAGACTTCGTAGTCCGGATACGACCGCGCATCGTCCCAGGCGACAAAGAAGCGGCCGGCCGTGGCACAGACCGCGGGCGAGGTCTGCTGCCGGGCCGCGGCCGAGACGACAAACCCGGCGCTGTCGAGCACGTCGCCATCTGAGTTCAGGCGCGCGGCATAGATGTCGCCGTCGCCGCTGCGCTGGTCGGCCCACGCCACAAGCCAGATGCTGTCAAACGCGGCCGCAGGGTAGTTCTGGTCTCCGGACAGGGAGGCGACCGCGAGGCCGGCGGTGTCGAGCACATTGCCGGCTGGAGTGATGCGGGCGCAGTAGATGTCCGAGCCACCGTTTCGATAGTCCTGCCAGACCGCGAGCCAGCCGTCGCCGGAGCCGGACAGGGCCGGGTATTGCTCGTTTGCCGTTCCGGTGGAGACCGGGACGCCGGCAGGGTCGAGAACCAGACCGGCACGGGTGACACGTGCCGCGTAGACGTCGTATGAACTGCCGCTGCGTGCGTCCTGCCAAACAACAAGGCTGAACGTGTCCAGTGCTGCCACCGAAGGGTAGCCTTCGCCGCCGGCGGCGGTCGAGACCGCGAAGCCGTGCGGGTCGAGCAGCTCGCCAGACATGCTCACCCGGGCGGCGTAGATGTCAATCTCGCCGCTACGGCCGTCCTGCCAGGCGATGAGGAAGTTCCTGCCGTCAAAGACCACGGCAGGCCGCTGCTGGTTCCACGGCTCGGCTGAGACGAGAATCCCGGACGAGTCGAGCAGTGTGCCTTCGCCGGTGATTCGGCAGGCGTAGATATCGTCCTGGAAGTAACCGCGATGGTCTTCCCAGACCACGAGCAGCGTCTCGCCGCTCGACGCCGTAGACGCATAGCTCTGCATCCAGGCGCAGCGGGTGCGGAGGAAGTTGGTGTCGAGCAGGAAGCCGGTCTCATCGAGTGTTGCCGGGGTCTGCCGGCCGTGGCACGCAGCGCGCACCCGGGCGACTGTGCTCGCAGGGTCGAAAACAGGGCGAGTCGGCTCGGGCAGGATGGCAAACAGGCTTGCTGCCAGGAGCAGGTTGGTCATGAGGCTGCCTCTTTCTGTCTAGGGTTGGAGCACAACCTTGGTCACCTGCGCCGAGGCGTGAACAAAGTAGACGCCGGGCGCAAGGCGGGAGACGTCGTTCGGGCCGTGGTGGAGAGTCATCACCCTGCGACCGTCCGAAGTGATGAGTGATGAGTGATGAGTGACGAGCCCGGGCAGGTAGAGCACACCGCGCACGACCGTGGCCATGGGCACTGGTCTTGCTGCGGCCGGTTCCCGGCGCTCTGCCAGTCCGACGTTGATGCCGAACCAGTCAAGGATGAGGGACATCAACTGGGGCCGGGTGAAATAGGTGGGGCGGGCGCTCGGCCGGTTGACCGCTTCAAAGCCGAACCCGAGAAAGACCGCCTTGCCGCTGCCCGGGCCGATGTGGCGCACGCCGGCGCAGAAGGGCACGACCGAATCATAGACCATGAAGCTGGAGCCGGTGGTCGGCTCGATGATGTCCCGTGATGTCTGGTTGTTCGCGCCGTTGCCGGTGGCGGTTGCCACGCCGATGACGAAACGCCCGAGCGAATCGGCCCGGTCGCCAAAGGCGAAGAAACCGGAATAGCCCGAAGAGTCAAACCGGCAGCCGGCCGTCTGCTCAAGGAACGGCGTGCCGCGCAGCTCTTCGGCGATGTTCTGACCGGTCAGGAACAGGTTGCCGCCCCGGTCGAGAAACGAGGCAAGGGCAGTCTGGTCCGGGGCCGGCACCGTGCCCGAGCGCGTGTCCCCGGAATACCAGATGGCGGTTCTGCTCAGGAGCCGGTCGAACTGGTTATAGGGGATGGTGGCCGAATCCGAACGGGACCAGACCGTGTAGCGCACGCCCAGCGAGTCAAGCGCCTCGGTGTAGAACCGCTCATAACGGGCCAGTGTGTCGTTGTTGACAAGGATGAGATGGGCCGGAGTCGTGACCAGCGCAACCTCGGTGTCGCCATGGACGGTCAAGGTCCAGGAGCGGTCATAGTAGGGCAGCCAGGTCCGGATGGAGAGGCAGACCGTTGTGTCAATCATCCGTACCGAGAAGCCGCCGCTCCGGTTGGTCTCGCACGAATCCCAGACCGTTGGATTGCCCGGGATTGTCGCGCGCACCCAGGCGTGAATGCCGGTGGCGGTCGCCGAATCGAGCAGGGTGCCGGAGACCGTGTACAGACCATGGACCCTGAGCCGGAGACGAGCAGTGTCGTTCCGCGGGTTGTCATCGCCGGAGGCGTACGCGACAAGCGTGTGGAACCCGGGCGTATCGAGCAGAATCGGCCCGGCAGCGATGGTCTCGATGGCGACAAAGGGAAGCGACTCGATGCGCACGCCGATGCCCATGCCGCCGGCCGCGACCGTCAGGGCGATGTCGTGCAGCATGTTCCGGCCGACATTGGCGACCGGCACGGCGACTTCGACCGTGTCGCCGGCAACGTATGCGCCGTGCGGGTCGGGCGCGGTGAACTCGAGCACCGAGACGTCGCTATCAAAGGTCGGGCTCACGAAGACGTCCATGCCCATGAAATCGAGGTAGGTTGAGACCCAGGTCTGGTCCTGGGTGTTCGGGTCGGTCCAGGTCGCCGGGATGCCGCCGTCGCGGTCGGTGTCTCTCATCAACAGGGTGTCGGTCAGGTAGTGGTGCATCAGCCACCAGGGCTCGGCATCCAGCAGTTCGGCACTGGCGCGATAGGCGTTGGCAAGCCAGATGTTGTGGGAGCAGTTCCAGGAGCCGGAAGGGTAGAAGCCGGGCAGGGACTCGGCATAGGTCTCAAGCCACTGCCGGCCGGCTGCGGTATCTGCCCGGCAGACCGTCTTTGCCACGCCCCAGAACGCGGTGCCGCCGCACATCGCCCAGGCCTGAACCCCGAGGCTGCCGCGTGCGTTCGACTCTATCCAGGCCTTGACCCGCTGCCCGCGCGCCAGAGCGCTGGCGCGCAGGACCGCATCCTCGGAATTGACGAAGATGTCGGTCAGG
>CAZQFS010000006.1:41685-43338 GCA_964592755.1 uncultured bacterium
GTCGCGCAGGACCTGGTCATTCAGCTCGAGCGCATAGGCATAGGCCATGCCCGATGACTGGCTGGTGACGAAGTAGTCCTGGGCCGCGGTGTTGCGGAGCGGGTTTGCGAGGTAGAAAGAACGGCAGGTGTCGGCATAGGCGCGATAGGTCGAGTCGCCGCAGGCGCGTCGGTACTGGGACTCGGCCATGAATCCGAGCCCGCAGTTCCATACCGAGTACCAGACCAGAGTCGGATTGCTGCCGTGCTCGCGATAGGCCGGGCAGCGAAGCACGTAGCTCCAGGCGCGACGTATCTGCGTGCGGTAGTCGTCGCGGCCGGTCAGCTCATGCCAGCGCGACCATATCCAGATGGCCTCCTGGGTATTATCGGTCTCGATGACCGTGGGCATGTGCTCGGCCTCGATGATGCCGCCGAAGTCGGGCGACAGCGAATCCGAGACCTGATAGCGGGCGACGAACTCGCAGGCGAGTCTGACCCGCTCCAGATAGTTGAATCGCCGCGGGCCGTGGATGAGACTCTCGGGCCGGGCAAGCCAGGCAGGACGGTACGACCGGTAGAAGTCACGGAACTCCTCTTCGGTCCAGGGCCGAGTTGCGAAAGCAGCCCCGGCCAGCGCAGACAGAACGACAATGGTTTTCCAGCGCACAGACACCTCCGACAGAACGATAGCCGACGCGGACCGGGTGTCAAGGCGAACGCGCGGGGACGAAGGCTGACGGCCGCCGGCTTACGGCTTGCTGCGGGCAGTGTCGGACTCCGGACCGTCTGTGTCCATCAGTGTTCATCTGTGGTTGGTCCTGCCCGGACCTTGGCGCACCTTGGCGCACTTGGCGGTTCGCAATCGGTAGTTCACCACAAAGGCACCAAGACACCAAGCCGGTCCGGAGGGAGCCGGAGTCTCTTCGTGGCCTCGTGTCTTCGTGGTTGAGTCCGTGCCTGGTGGGCGGTCGCTCAACACGAAGCCACCAAGACACCAGGCTGGTCCGGTCGGAGCCGGAGTCTCTTCGTGCCTTCGTGCCTTCGTGGTTGAGTCCGGGCCTGGTGGGCGGTCGTTCACCACAAAGGCACCAAGACACCAAGCCGGTCCGGTCGGAGCCGGAGTCTCTTCGTGGCTTCGCGCCTTCGTGGTTGAGTCCGTGCCGGGCGGGCGGGCGTTCACCACGAAGCCACCAAGACGCCAAGTTGGCTCGGAGGGAGTCTTCGGAACCAACGGTTCTTGGCTTCGCTCAGAGTGACGTGTTCCCTTGCCCTGGCGTTGAGAATAGCCGTGGTTGTGGTATAATTTCTCAGAAGAACGACGGAAGGTCTGTGACCAGCCGAACGGAGAATGCGTCTGTTCCCGGCGCGAGGATGTCTGTGCCCGGCTTCGGCCGGGCAGTCTGTTTTTCCGGCGGACCGCCGGGTGGCGGCGGGACTGGGCAGCGGACCGGGCAGTGGACCGGGCGGTGGGCCGGGCAGCGGACCGGACGATGGACCGGGCAAAGGGCTGGGCAGCGGGTCGGGCGATGGAGTGGGCCGATGACCGGGCGATGGACTGGGCCGATGACCGGGCAAAGGGCCGGGCAGCGGACCGGGCGATGGGCTGGGCGATGGTCTGGGCAAAGGACTGGGCAATGGGCTGGGCGATGGTCTGGGCGGTGGACCGGGCCGC
>CAZQFS010000007.1:0-24976 GCA_964592755.1 uncultured bacterium
GGACAATGCCAAGGCCGAACGGGTCTACGTTCCCTGGACCGATTTCGGTCAGGAGCTCACCGAGCGCGGCCTCCGGCTCTGCGCCCTTGAGTCGCAGCGGCCGGTTGCCGAGTTCGACATCCTCGGCATCTCGCTGCAGAGCGAGCTGGAGTACACCAACGTCCTCTACCTGCTTGAGCTGGCCGGCCTGCCCCTGCATCGTGGCGAGCGGGACGAGCGTCACCCGCTGGTCGTGGCCGGTGGCCCGTGCGCGGTCAATCCGCTGCCGATGGCCGATTTCCTCGACGCGTTCGTGGTCGGTGACGGCGAGGACGCGGTGCGGGACATAACCCGGGTCTTTGCCGATACCGGCCGCGGCCGGCGCGCGCATCTGCTTGAAGAACTGGCTCGCCTGCCCGGCCTCTACGTACCCGGCTTCACGCCGGCCGGCGCGACCGTGACGCGCCGGGTCGTGGCCGAGCTTAAGGAGCAGGATTCGCCGTTTCCGCCGGTCGTCCCCATCTGCGAAATCACCCATGACCGACTGTCGGTCGAGATTGCCCGCGGCTGCACCCGAGGCTGCCGGTTCTGTCAGGCCGGCATGGTCAATCGGCCGATGCGGTTTCGTCCCCAGGAGGAGATAATCCGGCTGGCCGAGCGCGGCATCCGGGCCACCGGCTGGGAAGAGCTCTCGCTGCTTTCGCTGTCCGCCCTGGACTATCCTGACCTGGTCGGTCTGGTGCGGCGGCTCAACGAGCGACTCAAGGAGCGGCGGGTTTCCCTGTCACTGCCTTCAACACGGGGCGAGGATTTCTCGGCCGAGCTGGCCCTGAGACTGCAGGAAGTGAAGAAGGCCGGCCTGACCTTTGCCCCGGAGACCGCCTCGAGCCGGCTGCGCTCGTTCCTGAACAAGGATATATCCGAGGCGCGCATCGCCGAGTCGGTGCGCAACGCCCTGGACGCGGGCTGGAACGGGGTGAAGCTCTATTTCATGATCGGGCTGCCGGGCGAGACCGCGGCGGACGTGGCGGAAATCGGACGATTCGTCACCGAAATCGCCCGGCTCTGCCGGGGCAGAATGGTGAGATTCAACCTCAGTCCGTTCGTGCCCAAGCCGCACACGCCGCTTCAGTGGGCCGCGTTCGCCGACCGGCACGAGACCCAGGCCAAAGTCGACCAGTTGCGTGCGACCATCAACCGGCGCAATGTCAAGGCCAAATGGGAGAACCCGGAATGCTCGATGATTCAGGCGCTTCTGGCCCGGGGCGACGAGAAGCTCGGCCCGATGATTGAGCGCGTCTACCGCAAGGGCGGAGTGTTTCAGGAGTGGACCGAGCATTTCCGGCTCGGACTCTGGACCGACGCCGCCAGCGAAACCGGCATCGACCCGGCCGCCTATCTGGCCGAGCGCGCGCTGTCCTCCGACCTGCCCTGGGATTTCATCAGCGTCGGCGTCACCAAAGAGTTTCTCAAGTCGGAGTATGCCCGGGCCCTTGCCGGCGACAAGACCCCGGACTGCGCCCTCAGCGGGTGCACAAGCTGCGGTGCCTGCCCGGCCGAGACCCCGCCACCGGTGCGCACCTCACTCGTCGCGGAGCCGGCGGACGATGTCTCGCGGCTTTACGGCCGCAAGCCGACGATACGTCAGAGCCACGAAGAACTGCGGACCCGGTTCCGGCTCCGGTACACGGTCGAAGAACAGTATCGGTTCGCCGGGCACCTCGACCGGGTGCGCGCGTTCTACCGCGCCCTGCGTCGCAGCGAACTCCCGGTGGCCTACACCAAAGGGTTTGCCCCCAAGCCGATGCTCTCCTTTGGTCCGCCGCTGCCGGTCGGCGTGGTATCAGCGGCCGAGTACCTGGACCTGTTCACCGCGTACCACTATACCGGCAACATCGTTCGGGACCTGGCGCCGTTTCTGCCCCGGGGCCTGCGCCTTACCGCGGGCCGGGCCGTGCCGCGCGACTACCCGAGCCTGGGCCGGATTGTCAACCTGGCGCGATACGACGTCACCCTGCCCCGCGACGTCGGTCCCGATCTCAGCGACCTTGTCGAGCGGGGCAGGAAGTTGCCGGGAGTGAAAGAGCTGCTTTCCGGCCCGGAGCGAACCCTGGTCATGGACCTGGCGGTCGAGCCGGGCATCAAGCTCTTCGACGTCCTGGCGCAGTTATTCGGTATTAGCGACACTAGAGTCCGGTGCATCAGCGTGAGGCGCCGGGAGTGTCTGGCAGCCGAGTCCGGCCGCGTCCGGACACCGCTGGAGGATTGATGAAAGTCAAAACCAAAATTGTCCTCAGCTCCAACGAATGGGAGACGAGGGTAGCGATTTTCGAAGACGACCGGCTGGTCGAGTTCTACATCGAGCGGGCCGAGCAGCAGAACCTGGTCGGCCGCATCTACAAAGGACGGGTCGAGAACGTGGTGAAAGGCCTGCGCGGCGCTTTCATCAACGTCGGCCTGAAGAAGAACGGCTTCCTGCCGCTGGTGGAAATCCCGGAGTTCGACGAACTGGCCGACGAGGAAGGCGAGAACCGGCAAACCCGGCCCGAACCGCAGACCATTACGCTGCGCGAGCACGAGGAGATACTGGTTCAGATAGTCAAAGACCCGTTTGCCGAAAAGGGCGCCCGGCTCACCTCGTTCATTTCGATTCCGGGTCGACACCTGGTCTACTTCCCCAATGCCCAGCGGGTCGGCATCTCGCGCCGCATCCGCGAGCGGCGTGACCGGGCCCGGCTGCGTGAAGCGGTCCGCCGGTTCAAGTCACCCCATGCCGGGCTCATCATCCGTACCGTCGCCGAGGAGGCCACCAACGAGGAACTCGCCATTGAGTACCGTGCCCTCGAGCAGACCTGGGAGCAGGTGCGGACGCGAGCCGAGACCGCGCGTCCGCCGGCCGTGCTCTACGAAGAACCGTCCATCGGGGTCAAGCTCGTACGCGACCTGTTCGGCGCCGCGGTGGACAAGATGGTGGTGGACTCGCCCCAGAGCTACCAGGAAATCACCAGCTACCTGGGCATGATGGCTCCGGGGCTGAAGCGCAAGGTCGAACTCTACCGCGGGGAGGTGCCCCTGCTCGAGCAGACCGGGGTTGAGGCCGAACTCGAGCGCATCTTCCAGAAGCGCATCTGGCTCAAGTCCGGCGGGTTCATCACGATCGACCAGACCGAGGCGATGGTCGCGATCGACGTCAACACCGGCCGCTCGGCCAAGGAGGAAGACCCGGAGCGGCTGATTCTCCAGACCAATCTCGAAGCCGCGGCTGAAATCGCCCGCCAGATTCGGCTGCGCGACCTGGCCGGGCTTCTGGTTCTTGACTTCATCGACATGGAGGACACGAAGAACACCGAGAAGGTGATTGCCGAACTCAAGGCCCATCTTGCCGGGGACCGGGCCAAGGCCGACTTCTCCAAGATGAGTCGGTTCGGCCTGCTCGAGATGACGCGCGAGCGCACCCGGCCGGGCATGATGTACTCGATGCAGGAGACCTGCCCGACCTGCAAGGGTTCGGGCCGGGTCCGGTCACGGAACGAGATCGCGATGAAGATTGAGCGGGCGATAGTCTCCCGGCTGGCCAGGCTGCGCGGGCGAAGACTGAGAATCGTCGCCGCGCCGGCTATGACCGACTTCCTGACCACCGACTGGTACGACCGGCTGAGTGAGTTTGCCCGGCGCTATGAGCTGGCGATAGATGTCAAGACCGATTACCAGCTTCAACCCAACGACTTCAAACTCCTGACCGAGGCGGTCTAGGAGTCCGGCCGCAGACCCGGTCTTGGGCTGCTGGGCAGGCCGTGTCCCTGGTAGGAGATGTCGGCAGCCAAGGATACACCGCTTTCTCTCCGCCAGAGGGCCAACTGCTGCCGTGCCTACATGATGCTGTCCTGCCGATTCCGCTGGACGGGCGCGCCGCCGGCACTATAATCTCCATGAATCCCCACGCCCTGAACCTTGAATCGATGTTGTCCGTCATCCACGGAGGTTATCATGGCGCGAGAGCCGAATTCGGACGCAAAGGGTCACCCCTTTGACCATTACGTGATTGACCAGGTCTGGCAGCGAGCGAACGCCGGGGCCGGTTTCTACATGTTCCGGCGCGATGCGTGCGGAACCGAGATAGCCAAACATGAGTTTGGCAAGACCACGCCATTGGGCTGGGAGATTGACCACATAAGGCCCGTCGCGGCCGGCGGGACCGACGAGCTGGACAATCTGCAACCGCTGCAGTGGGAGAACAACCGACGGAAAGGCGACATCTGGCCGGACTGGCGGCCGCACACCTGCCGCGGTGAGCCGGTAGCATAGCAGGCAGGAGCAACGAGTCTTGCTGTGAGTATCACCCGCCGGCAAGTCTATTCTTGACGGCGGCCGAACAGCCGGGCACCTACAGCCGGAGCATCAGCTTGGCCGTGGTGAAGAAGATAAGCAGGCCGGAGATGTCGACGATGGTGGTGAGCGCCGGGCTGGCCACGATTGCCGGGTCGAACCGCATTCGGGCCGCGACCAGGGGCAGCAGCGCGCCGATGAGTGTTGCGGTCACGACCTGCAGACCAAGCGCGCAGGCGATGGCGATTCCGAGCGCGACCGGCGTGACACCCGGCGGCAGGGGCTGGCCGCCCTGGAAAAGCAGCACGCGGCCGAACGCGAACAGGCCGAGCACAACCGCGAGCAGCAGGGAGGTGACAAGTTCGCGCAGCAGCACCCGTACCGAATCCCGCGGCACGATTTCACCCAGGGCCAGGGCCCGCACCACCAGCGTGGCCGACTGGCTCCCGGTGTTGCCGCCGGTGTCGGCGAGCATCGGCATGAACGTTGCCAGCATGGCAATCTGGACCAGCAGCGCCTCGAAGCGGTGAACGATGAACCCGGAAACAAGCCCGAGTGCCGCGAGGCCGACTATCCAGCCGACGCGGTTGCGGAAGTGCCGGAACGGCGACGTCTTCATGTAGACGTATGCCTCGTGCTGGCCGCTGATGCCCATCAGCTTCTCGACATCCTCGGTCTGCTCCTGGGTGAGAACGTCGGCTGCATCGTCGTGGGTGATGATGCCGACCAGTGCGTTGTTCTCATCCACAACCGGCAGGGCAATCAGGTCGTACTTCTGGATGGTCCGGGCAGCCGTCTCCTGGTCGTCGCTGACCCGGGCCGATATCGCCTCGGTGCGCATGACGCTGCTGACCTTTGCTTCCGGCCGGGCGAGAATCAAGTCTTTCAGCGATACGTGGCCGAGCAGGTGCCGGTGACCGTCGATGACGTAGCTGTAGTATATCGTCTCTTTGTCCGGCGCCTCGAGTCGGAGCCGGGCGAGCGCGTCGGCCACGGTTTCGTCGGGCGATAGCGTGGCGTATTCCGAGGTCATGATTGCGCCAGCGGTTCCCTCAGGATAGGACATCAGACGCCGGACGTCCTCGCGCTCGGCCTGGGCCATCGCCGGCAGAATCGCTTCACGCCGGTCACCGGGAACCCGACGCAGCAGGTCGACCCGGTCGTCGGGCGGCATGTCCGACAGCAGTCGGCCCAGTTCCTCACGCGGCATCAGCTCGACGAGCGCGAGTTGAATCTCGGAGTCGAGGTGACTGAATACGTTGGCGCGGGTGGCGGCCGGCGTCAGCCGCAGCGCCGCCGCGATTTCGGACGGCTCCAGCGCGGCGAGGAAATCGGCGACCGCCTTCGGGTGGGTCTGGGCCAGGAACTCCTTGAGCTCTGTTGAGTCTGCGCTGGCAATTGCTTCGCGCAGCTCCGGAATCAGGAGCGGATTGGGGACCGACCGACGCTGGGGCATGAGCTAGACTCGCCAGTCAGACCGCGTCATCGGAATGCTTGATAGGCGCCGTTTCACGGCAGACACTATAGCGAACCCAGGCCGCGCCGCAACTCCGGCCCGAAGTCCTGGACGCGAAAGGGCCGCGCCCGGCCGAAGCCGGGCGCGGGTCGTCCAGATGAGGCGCAGTCTAGACGAGGTAGTCGCCTCGGGGCGTGTAGTGGGTGTGCAGGTACTTGTGGCTGACTTCGCCGCAGGGCCCGTCGGTGAGGAACTCCTCATAGAGCTTGATGACATGGGGGTTCTCATGCGACTTGCGAATCGGCAGGTTCATGTCCTCGGCGTAGATGGCCTGGGCCCGAGCCGCGCGAATCGCCGGGCTGGTCGGAATCGGCTGGCCGCCACCACCGAGGCACCCGCCCGGACAGGCCATGAACTCGATGAAGTGGCACTGGCTGAACTTGCCGCCGGCTTTGATGTCGTCCATGACCTTGCGGGCATGGGCGGTGCCGTGGGCAACCGCGACCTTGAGCGTTGCGCCCTTGAGCCAGGTCCAGTCCGCACCGAGTCGGCCCTTCTTGATGAGGTTGTCAAACAGCGGCAGCATCGGGCCGGTCTGGGGAATAGTAATCTCCATGTACCTGATGCCTTCGAAACCCCGCACCGGTTCGACGTTGGCGTCTTTGAAGACGTCTTCGGCCTTCAAGCCCGTGACGACTTCGACCACGGTTCGAATCGCCGCTTCCATCACCCCGCCGGTCGCGCCGAAGATGAGGCCGGCACCCGAGGCGTCGCCGAACGGCATGTCGAAGTGCGACTTGGGCAGGTTGGGCAAGTCGATGCCTGCTTCCTTCACCATCTGGGCCATTTCGCGCGTGGTCAGGCCGTAGTCGACGTCTTTGTAGCCTGACGACTGCATCTCGGGCCGGTTCGCCTCGAACTTCTTGGCCGAGCACGGCATCAGCGACACCGAGACGATTGACGCCGGGTCTATCCCCTGCTTGCGGGCATAGTAGCTCTTGATGAGCGCGCCGAACATCTGCTGCGGGCTCTTGCAGGTCGAGACGTGGGAAAGCCACTCGGGGTAGAAGTGCTCGATGAACTTGACCCAGCCCGGCGAGCAGGAGGTGAACTGGGGCAGCAGGCCGTCGCCTTCATTCTTGACCAGCGCGCGGTAGAGCCTGGTCAGCAGCTCGGTCCCTTCCTCGATGATGGTCAAGTCCGCGGTCGTGTCGGTGTCGAACACGCGGTCGAACCCGGCCCGGCGCAGGGCGGTGTTCATCTGCTGGGTCACCGACGTGCCCGGCGGCAGGTCGAACGCCTCGCCGATGGCGGCCCGCGGTGACGGTGCGGTCTGAATCACGACGTGCTTCTTCGGGTCGTCGATTGCGGTCCAGATGTCGTCGGACGGGTCCTTGGCCCGGAGCGCGCCGGTCGGGCAGCGGTTGATGCACTGGCCGCAGTTGATGCAGATGACGTCGGCCAGGGGCCGGTCCATGAACGTCTCAATCCTGGTCGCGTCGCTGCGGTGCGCCGCGGTCAGGACGCCGACCGATTGCAGGTCGATGCAGGTCCGGACGCACCTTCGGCAGAGCACGCACTTGTTCATGTCGCGTACCACCGAATAGCTCGACCGGTCGACTTCAAACCGGGGCTGGGCGAGACGCCCGAACCGGTAGAAATCAACGCCGTACTCCTTGGCCAGGGACTGAAGCTCGCAGTTGTTGTTGCGGAAGCAGGTGTAGCATTCGCCGTAGTGCTTGGCGAGCAGAAGGTCGAGCACATGGCGACGGGCCGCGCGGACGCGCGGGCTGTAGGTCGTGACGGTAATCGGCTCGGTAATCGGGAAGGTGCAGGCGGTCTGGAGCGTGCGCTGCTTCGACACCTCGACGACGCACATGCGGCAGACCCCGGCCAGACACAGGTCTTCGTGATAGCAGAGGGTTGGAATCCTGATGCCGACGGTCTTGGCCGCTTCGAGAATCGTCGTGCCGAACGGCACTTTCAGCTCCAGGTCGTCTATCTTCACCGATACCTGGCCGCCGATGTCCTCGGGCCGGCCCGGTGCGACGACGTGCGGTTTCTCGCTCGTCGGGACCGTGCTCGTCACGGCCCGGGCCGAGCGGTCGGTTGCGGGTTGGGCGGTCGGTTCTGTTTTCTTCTTGGCCATGGCCTATTCCTTTCCACCGGGCACCCGGCCCAGGATTTCTGAGCGGAAGTGTTCCGTAATGTCGAGAAAGGCGTTGGCGCTCGACTGACCCAGGCCGCACTTTGAGGCGACTTGCATCGTCCGGCCCAGGTTCTGCAGCTCTCGCAGATAGCCGATTGAGCACCGGCCGTGCTTGAGCAGACGCACGCCTTCCAGCAGCTTGGGGTTACCTTCGCGGCAGGGCGTGCACTGGCCGCACGACTCCTCGACAAAGAACTCAAGGAAGTTCTCGGCGACATCGAGCATGTCGCGCTGGGGTCCGATGACGATGACCGAGCCGCCGGTAGCCAGGTCCTCGAAACCGAGCCGGCGGTCGAAATGCGCGGCCGGGACCGTCCTTCCCGACGCACCGCCGACCTGCACCGCCTTGGCGCCCTGACCTTCCACCAGCTTCAACACCTCGCGCACCGTAATGCCCCAGGCGACTTCGTAGACGCCCGGCTTGCGGCAGTCGCCGGAAATCGAGAGGAGCTTGGTGCCGGTCGAAGCGTCGGTGCCGTGTTTCCGGAACCACTCCGGGCCTTTGGCGAGAATCTGGGCGCAGGCAATCAGCGTCTCGACGTTGTTCACGGCCGTGGGCGCACCAACCAGTCCGGTGTTGACCGGGTAGGGCGGTCGGTTGCGCGGTTCGCCCCGGCTGCCCTCGAGCGACTCGATCAGGGCGGTCTCCTCGCCACAGACATAGGCACCGGCGCCCATCCGGATTTCGATGTCGAACTCGAAATCGGTGCCCAGTACCTTCTTGCCCAGCAGTCCGGCAGCGCGCCGTTCGGCCAGTCGTGCCTCCAGCCCTTCGCGCATGTAGGTATACTCGGCCCGCAGATAGATTACGCCAAGCCGGGCGCCGATGGCGTAGCCGCCGATCGTGATGCCGTCGAGCAACGCATCGGTCCGCTCGGCCAGCAGCAGCCGGTCTTTGAACGTACCCGGCTCACCCTCGTCGGCATTGCAGACCAGAAACTTCTTGGGGAACTGAGCGGCGGCGCAGAGGTTCCACTTCACCGCGGTCGGAAACCCGGCCCCGCCCCGGCCGCGGATTCCGGACTCGCGCACCTGGCGGATGACGTCCTGGCGCGACATCGCCAGCGCCCGCTTCAGGCCCGAGCCTGCCTCATAACGCTCCATGATATGAACAGCGCTATTCATGATGCCCTCCGGCGGCAAGCTGCTGGGCCGGGCCGAATGTCCGGCGGTACTTGTCGATGATTTCCGACACCATTTCCGGATGCACCTGAGTGTAGACGTCGTTGTTCACCAGCATCGCCGGCCCATGGTCGCACATCCCGAGGCAGTTGCAGTACTCGAGCGTGAACATCCGGTCCCGGGTGGTCTCGCCGAACCTGATGCCCAGTTCGTTCTGCAACTGGCGGGCGACCTCTTTCTTGCCGGCAAAGTCGCACGACAGGGTCCGGCATAGCCGGATGACGAACCGGCCTTTCGGTTCGGTTGAAAGGAAGGAGTAGAACGAGACGATGCCGTAGACCTCGGCCGGAAACACGCCGAGCTGGCGGGCGACCTCCTGCATGGCGAAGTCGGAGATGTAGCGGTACTTCTCCTGAATCGCCTCCAGAATCGGCAGCATGCCGTCGCGCTTGTGTTCGTACTTCTCGGCCAGCTCGGCAATCTCCCGCCGCAGCGATTCTCTCTCGGTTGCCAGCATGACCGTCACTTCCTTCCGCCCAGCAGACCCTTGACCTTGGCGACAAGGGCCTTGGGCGCTATCGGCTTGGAAACGAACTCATCCACCGGCGCGACCTCGGCATCCTTGCCATACTTGTAGCCCGTGACGTGGCCAATGGACGACAGGATGATAATCGGCGTCTTCACGCCCTTGTGGCGCAGGTCCTGAGCCACGACAAATCCGTCATCCGGTTGCTCCATCATCACGTCAAGAATGATGAGGTCGGGCCTCTCGGTCTCGACGGCCCGCATCGCCTCTTCCCGGCTGGTTGCGGCCACGACGTCGTACCCTTCGGCCTTCAGGACCAGGCCGACCGAGTCGACGATATCCGGGTCGTCGTCAACGATCAGTACTTTAAGCATCAATGCTCCTTAATTGGCTCTTGCCTTTAGGTCGGGGCTAATCTCGATTGTCCGGGAGGTTGGGATTGTCAGACCTAAAGACAGAATTGTAGCAGCCGGCCGCGATAATGCAAGCGGCGCGAAGTGCAGTCTGTACGGGCCGGACACGGCTCGTGAAGCCCGCGCACATCCTGCGAACGTGAGCCCTTGACCGGCCAGAGTCTTATCATGTTGAAGCAGCATGGCTTACGCTCACATTCAGCCAGGACGCGAATGCTGGCACAAGACATGCACAAGTCTGCGGTGACGGATCGTAAGCAGAACGATGACGTACTCGAAAGGAGTAGCAATGAAAGCAGTCCTAGTGACCATGCTGGCGGCAACGGTGGCGCTCGTTGGCTGCGCCCGGAAGTCTGACCGCGAGCAGGTCGAGGCTTCGCTGCAGAGCAGCCCGTTCTTCCGCGCGCTCGGGGCGATACCGGGTGCATCCGAAGGCTACACCGGTCACGGTCTCCTGGCCGACGGCGACACCTCGCTGCCGCTCTGGGCGCACCGCACCGTGCACAAACCCGACATAGACTATACCATCACCGTTGAGCGACCATACGCCAATGTTGACTTTGCGCTTGCCTGGCCTTGCACGCTCACGGTCATCTACACCGACCTGCCCGACACGAGTGTACGCGACACGGTGGTGAAGCCGGCGCCGACAATAAACGGCACGATTTCCGCTCGGTTCGAGCTTGTCGGCGACGAATGGCAGGCGACCGAGCTCTCGCCGTGTGCGGCCGAGTTCGACTCCGCGGTCGGGAAGATGCGGATTGACTCGGTGCAGGTCAGCGTGCGGCGAAACGGGCAGACAGTGAACTACCCGACGCTGGCCGGCACCGGTCGGCTCCTGCTTAACGCCTATCCCTACACCTTCCAGGCCGGTGACAGCGTCTCGCTCCGCCTCTGGGAAACGCACGAGGCCGGGGTTGACTTTGCCTGGGCATTCCTGCACGGGCCGCCCGGCCACTGGTGCAGCGCGTTCCAGTTCGACCAGGCCACCGGCTCGTTCTACGGTACCTGGGTAATCAGCCAGCAGGCCGAGCATCAGGAGACTCGCTGGGTCTGGTTCCAGGTCGCGGACCTGAACTCTGCCATTATCAGGAAGGATATGCCGGACCGAGCCGTGCTCTGGGGTCTAGTCTACATGATTCAGTAGTACTCACGCGCACTTGCACAACTGGGGGCGACGCCAAGTCGCCCCCTGCTCGATTTGGCCGGCCCGCACTAGTGCTGTACCACGAGCTTCCGGGTGGCGGTGAAGCTGCCGGCCTTCAGCCGGACCAGGTAGACGCCGCCGGCGGCTGGGGTCAGCCATTCAGGTTCGCCCCGCGAAACCTGTGGCTGTGCCCTGCGGACGGAGACGGGGACGGCATACCGGCCGGGCTGGTGCGGGCCGGTGGCGAGGTTGGAGACGAGGCGGCCGGTGGCGTCGTACATGCTCAGGCTGACGTCTGACGCCAGCGGCACGTCGTAACGAATTTCGGCGCGCTCCCCCGCCGGATTCGGGATCACGGACAGGGACCACTCCGTCGGCGGCACCAGCTTCGCAGCCGCGATTCCTGCCGGGATGATGGCGAAGGCGGAGTCGGATTCGTCGTACTGCCAGCCCGGGCCATAGGCGATAGCCAGAATCTTGGCCCAAGGCAACGTGGTGTCAGGCACGACCCAGACGTAGGACGACTCGGTCGGCGGAAGCCCGCTCGCTATCGTATCGAGTCGCCAGAACCGCTCGCCGTTCGGCACAACTGTGTCGGTCTTGAGGAAGAGCGACACCGAATCGCACCTCGGCGGAGTGTAGACGCGCCAGCGAATCACGCAGGTGTCACCGGCCACCAGCGTCTCTCGGCGATATGCCGGATACATGACGCGAACCGGTTCCACCTCGAATACGGATATCTTGTCGCAGCTCCCGACGAACAACTCCTTGTACCCGTTGCCGTTGAAGTCCGCAGCATTGCACAGCGCAGCCGGGCCGTGGTCGTGCGAGAACCGCAACTCGCGCCGGAACTGGTGCGGGCCGGTTGCCTTCAGGACGTAGCCGTGGGTGCAGCACGACCAGATGACTTCCTCCATGCTGTCGCCATCCAGGTCCGCGCAGAGGCTGACCTTGGGTGCTGGATCAAGACCCATGCCGAGCTGCTCTGAGTCCAAGAGCCAGTAGGTGTACTCGTGCTCCGCCGTCGCCTCGAACATGTATAGCAGCAGTTTCCAGCCCGACCCTCCGTACCTCTCGTTGACTATGAAGAACTCGGGCCTGCCGTTCTGGTCAGCGTCATTCCCGGAGAAGATATCGAAGCCGTTTATGAGGTTGATGCCCAGAGAGCACACCTGGGCGAACTGGTTGTCGCCCACACACTCACATACCCGGACGCCATTCCAGTGGTTGCAGCCGTAGTCTGTGCGACCATTGAGGTCGAAGTCGCGAACAGCGTAGGCTCCGATGTTCGATGGCAGCCCGCTATAGACCAGACTTTCACGGTCATCTGCAACGTTTTCAAGGACCATGGTCGCACCATAGTGAGTTAGGACCTCTCTCCTTCCATCCACGTCCAGGTCTGTATACGCGCACTCCGTCAACGCCGACGACGACGGATACAGGGGAGCGGACCAGTTGAGCGAGTCGGGGTAGCTCAGCGAATCCGGGCTCTCGAGGGTACAGACTAAGTTGCGCATGGAGTCGAGTGAATCCCTGTAGTAGAGCTGTCCGGCCAGGTCCGCCTTGCCGTCGCGGTCAACATCGCCGGCATCGAATGGCCAGAAGAGACCAGTGTGAATCTCTCCTGGCGGCGGGGGCCATTGGCCAGTGTCCGACTGGACCATCTCATACCTGTTGACTGGCCGGTACTCAACAATGCTCCAGCAACGACACCCTCCCCAGCCACCATTATTGAAGATGAGTTCACCCTCGCCGTCATGGTCTGTGTCGTAGCACACCATGACCCCGTCGGCCCAAGGGCCGGATTCAACGACTGCTACTCGCTTGAGTCTGAGGCCGGCGCTCGCCACCGAGACACACGCAAGCAGCAGGAAGGTGTATCTCATGCTGGTTTGCAGCATCCGGGAGGGGAGGAAAGCCTCCCCTCCCGATCAGCTATCAGCCTAGCGTGTGAGTACGACTTTGCAGACCTGGCTTGTCTTGCCGCGCTCCAACCGACAGAAGTAGGTCCCGGTCGGGACGCGCCTGCCAGTGGCGTCCGTTCCGTCCCAGCGCACCTCGTGCCGTCCGGGCACGGCCGGGCCAGAGACGAGTTCCCTGACGACCGCACCGCGCGCGTCGTAGATGCGCAGGCTCGCTCGCTCGGAAGCATCTACCTGATAGGATAGCGCGATTCCGCCCCGTGACAAGCTCGCACCCACGACCTCGCAGCGCGACCGAGCCGACACAGCCGCAGACCCGGACTGCACGCCTTCATCGTTCCCCTGCCGATAGGGGCTGTACTGGTACAACCGCAACCCGGCCAGAGCAGCATACTCGCCTGCGATACGGCTGATGTCCAGCGTTGCCTCGCAGTCATTCGCGTAGAGGTCACGCGGTATAGTCACCCAAACGGTTTCCGGCTGAAGCGGACGGAAGGCAACCCTGGTCGCACGCCGACCCTCGAAGCTGAAGTCGTTCACCCAGGTATCCCTGCTGGCATGGAAGAGGACCGCCCTGAGCTTGTAGATGTAGCTGGGGTTGAGGAAGGGCAGACGGTAGCACAGTTGCTGGCGTCCGTAGTCGACCTGGAAGTCACGCCACTTGGCGCGGCCGTCTCTCAGCAGGCAGTATCGGGTCTTGCCTGTATCGCCGATGCCGCAGTCATAGTACCAGTTCCTTGCAGGTGCATCCTCAGGTCCGTAGTCGCGGTGAAGGAACTTGACCTCGTATTGCCCTGCCGGCTCTTCGCTGGTCCAGATGGCGTCCAACCCGAGGCCGGCCGGGTCAGGTTGCCACTCTGCGGTTATGTCCACATACCTCGACTCGGCAGCGTCTGACACGAGCGTCCGGTTCTGCCCTACGATGTAGCCGAACAGGTCCCACGTCGCCCACTCTTCCTGATACGCGACCGCCGCGTTGAGTGAGTTCTGAGGGAACTCGGAAACAACGCCGGTCGTCAGGCTCAGGTCCCGTGGCTCGTAGGGCGGCCAGGGAAACGGCTCGATGGGCACTGTTCTTTGCCAGATGTCTCCGTCCGGCGTGCCCACCTCGCTACGGCCTCGCCAGACCACGTAGGCTGAATCGCCATACGCCTCAGCGGACGGCTCCCAAGAGGGCTCGGCGTACGGTCGCACAGGGTGGAAAGACACCGTAACGGTATTGCCCCAAGAACCGTAGTAGCAGTTCCGGTACATCGTGTGCTGCTCGATGCCGTCGTCGCGCTGCCAGACGACGCTTATGACGTCGCCCGGTGTGGTCGCAATCGACGGGTCGCGCCTGGTGACGTAGCTGACGTCGTCTACCACGAACTGGCCGACGATGCCAAGGTCGAAGTCCACTGCGCGGTACTCGATGCTCGACCCGGCTCCGGCATAGGAGACCGCGTATGCCAGGTACACGCCCCGTAACGGAATAGGCGCCGCTATCTGGTAACCTGGACTCGTTGACGGTGGTCCCAGCCAGGACGCAGCGTCATCTGCCGCCCGCCTCGCAACATACGTCCTCCACTGACCCGGGCCGAGCCGCGCCTTGCACACAATCTGGGGCTGGTCGCTCGTCAGGTAGCTTATCCAGACTCGGCCGGGGACGCCGGCGCCCTCGGGCACGCAGGTGACGCAGGGATATGTGCCGAGGGCCACGAACTCGTACGGCACGTAGTGCGCACCGTTGTCCGGCGAGTACGAGTAGAACACACTGTCCCCGCTCATGTAGGTCATGTGCACTATGCCGGTTTCCGGGTCCTTCGCGACGCTACGGCCTTGGTTGTAGGCCGTAGCCAGCGGCGATTGCGACCAGAAATGGTCCTGCCACTGGCTCACCGTGTCCGCGTACACGACCCCGTGGTGGGCGGAGAGTTCCTCATGCCAGACCGCAAGCGCCCTTGAACCATCCCACGCTATGTCAATCGAGTAGGCCCCTATGGCCAAGGGGTCCTGGACGAGAAGCTCGCCGCCCAAGACTCCGCCAAGGCTCGTCCGTCTCGCCACGACGTCGCCCGGGCCGCGCCAACTGAGGTACGTGCTGATGAACGTCGCCGTGCCGAAGCAGGCTGACGTGCCAAGATGATCGGGAACCTCACTTTCCCCGGCGAAAAGAAAGAGCGGCCCGAGCATCCCCGCTGCAGGGTCGTAGGAGCGCGCATAGACGCGGAGGATGTCCTCCGGGGCGTAGCACCACGACATGACAGCCAGGTACTTGCCGTCTCCAGAAGCCAGTTCATTTCCCCAAGTCCTAATGAGCCCATCGGCGACTCTGACTGTGTCGCCAGCAGAACCTTCCTCCGAGACCGTCGCCACGAAAGGCCATCTGGGGAAATTGGGCAGGGGACCATGGCTCGAAGTCCACCCAACTAGGAAGCCGCTGCCGTCACTGGCTATGGAATGCACGTCGCTTATCTGATACGGGACGTCCGAAACCCGGATGCCAGCAGGGTCAAGGACCGTGCCGCCCGGCGTGACTCGCGCGCAGTAGACGTCCGAACCGGCAGGATGGTGCCTGTTGTCGTGCCAAACCACCAAGTAGACGGAGCCTGCGAACTCGACCCTAGGGATTGTCTGGTCCGGCGGGCCCGCCGCGATGTCGAATGGTGACGTTGGAGTGCCGTTCTCAACGAAGGCACCACGGATGTCGCTGGCGCCGGTTCCATCGGTGGCCCATACGACGAGGAACCTCGCACCGTCGTATGCCACGTCCTGGTGCATGCCGGTGCCGATCCCGGCGCAGACCACGAAGCCATCCTCGGGAGGCTCGGCTTGTCTCGGCGGAGTCACCAGCCTGCCGTAGACGCTGCCGCCGTCTCTTGTATCGCGCCAGACCACGAGGTGTTGGCCGCCGCCAAATGCGACTCGAGGACAGAAGGCATCCTCTCCGGGGAAGTCGCATATCTCGACTCGATAGGCGTGGAGAGCCGGCGCGGCGCCGACCGCCAGCACGAGAACCACCGCCGCGAGCACGCCGGAACGGCGCCCGACATGGTGGCTGTGTCTGTCGTCTGATGTCATCGTCATCTCCTTTGCTTGTATACTCCTGCAAGTAATATCTACCAGCCCGGCATCGGGCCGCGTCCCGCTGACCATTCAGGCCTCGGACGCACCCACCGCGGGATTTGGATGCTCCTATCCCCTCGGGCTTGGGGCGAGGTGGCGTTCTTTGCGCGTCCCTCCGGATGCCCGGGCCCCGGAGGGCAGACGAACCGGCGATTGATACGCCAGATCGATTGCAGTACACGACAGGGGGCTGTGTCAGCAACGAACTGCGGGTTGCAGTGTGGGGATGCGCGATGCGGGTGGGGTCGGCGTGGCCGGACCAGTGCCGGCTCGGACAGAAGGGCGCAGGTCTGCCCCGGCTTCCGCTCTGACTGGAGAGGAGAGTCAGAGAGCGATGGGGCAGGGCTTTTCGGAGCGCCCTGCCGAGCGGTCTCAGAAACATCGGGCAGGACATAGCGACAGTATACTCCGTGCCAGGCGCCACTAGCCGCCTGGGCTTGTTGTTGACCTTGTGCAATGAACGTAGTGCGCAGACGGCCGCGTGTCAAGCCGCCGAACCGGCCCGCGCTGTGGAAGTCTGGGGCGGCACGAAGGCCGCCCCAGGTGAAGCCGACTGAGGTCCTGGTCTAGCGCTGTACCACGAGCTTCTGGGTTGTCGAGTGACCACCTGCGTTCAGCCTGACCAGGTAGACGCCGGGCCGGAGGCCACGAAGGTCCAGCGGGATTCCGGATTGCAGATTGCAGAACGCGGACTGCAGGATGCGGCCAGAGGCATCGTAGACGATAACCCGGGCGGGCGCGCCGGTCATGTTCCAGCGCAGCGTCGCCGTGCCGGCGCGCAGTGGATTCGGCACGATGGTGAACGGCGAGGAGGTTGGAACGAGGGACGCGCCCTGCGCTCCGGCCCGGGCTTGAGACTGGACCAGACCCGGCACGTAGCGCCAGAGCTCATTGGTCTTGTTACCCTTGAGCGCAAACAGCAGACCAATCTCGGTCGCGGTGATGTCCGCGCCGGCCTTGACCTTCTTCTTCCGACCCGAGCTGCCGAGCTGCGGCATGGTCTCGCGCTCGGCCCAGACGAGGGCCACCGGGTCGAACTGCCAGAACTCCTGGGTGCCGCCGCCTTTGAGGGCATAGACTGAGTTTCCGAGCCAAGCGGCAGAACCGCCGTCTTTCGACTTCTTGGACCTGCCTGACTGGCCGATAAGCGGCATGCCCGGCAGCGTCTGACCCCAGCTCCGTGCCGCGAGGTCGTAGCGGAAGAAGCCGTGGTACTTGGCCTGGTGGGCGTACACCGCGCCCGAGTCGTCGTACACCAGCCACGAGCCTTTGTCCCATTTCTCGGCCGGTGCCGGGGAGAGCACCTGCCAGGAATCCTGCGCCGGGTCGTAGCGGTAGAACTCGCTGCTGATGCCTTTGAGCAGATAGACGTACCCGGAAGATGATTCAAGGGGTCGAGGGTTCAAGGGGTCGAGGCCGGAATCGGCCCCTGACTCCTCGGTTTCTCGCGCGTCGGACGCGCGGCTTCCGGGGCTGCCCCGGAAGCCCCAGCTCGGGACCAGGATTCCCGTAGGGATTCCCGGTGCGTACGCGCCGGACGACTGCTTCAGCGTCCTGTCCGGGACGTACACCATGTCGGTGCCGCCTTTTACCTTCTTACGGCTGGAACCGAGTGGCACGTCGGTTAGCTGCACCCATGAGTCGCGCGCGGCAACGTACTTGTAGAACCCCAGGGTGTTGTTGCCTTTGGTCGCGTAGACCACACCCGAACCATCGGCGCAGCCGGATGAACCCTTGGCCGGCGGCTTTCCTTCCCTGCCCGGCGGCAACGGCGCCAGTGTCGCCCATGAATCCCGCGCCGGGCTGTAGGAGAAGAAGTCAGCGGTCTTGTTCCCCTTGGCCGAGTAGATGAACCCTCGGCCGGCATCATATGTCAGCCAGGCCCCGTCCGCGCTCGGCCGGCTCGATGGGTATCCGGGCATCGAACTTGCCTCGCGCCAGCCTGAGGGCCAGGGGTAATCCACCCGAACCGTGCCCGCGAGCCGGTCGTTTGCCGGGTTGTCGTCGCCGGCCAGCTCGGTCGAGCAGCTCAAAGAGAACCGGCCCGGCATCGAAGCGAGCCAGTCGTCGAACTGAACGATGGCAGAATCGCCGCGCGCCAGGCCGGCCACGGTTCGCACCGAGGAGTAGCCGGTGCCGATGACGAACCGCACGTCGAAGGTTGCCTGACTGCTGCCCAGGTTCTTCACCCGGGCCCGAGGAGCGACCAGCGAGCCAAGCAGCACGACTTCAGGCGGGGCAAGCACGGCCACCACGGCCACGTCGTCCGTGCCGACCCCGACGATGCCGGTTACCTTGTCATTGGCGGGTACGATGTCGGTCGCCAGCTCGGTCGAGCAGGAGACCGTAACCATGCCGCGCGGATGGGCAGTCCAGTCCGGGAAGGTCACTTCGAGTCGTGTACCAGGCACGTGGTTCAGGACCGCAGCAGACTGGTCGTAGTCGGAACCGATTCTCATCCGCACGGTGTACGACTCACTGCTCGTGCCGAAGTTGGCGACCGTGCAGACCGGCGCGACGACCTCGCCCGAGTCGGCCGCACCGGTTGGCGCGACAATGACGACCGTGGCGACATCGGTCACCCCGACATCAACGACGCCGGTGCGGAGGTCGTTGCCCGGCTGCCGGTCCGACTCGAGCATCGTCGAACATCTGACCGCCTGGGTTCCGCGCGGTCCGGCGGTCCAGTCCGGGAAGACGACCTCAATCGCGGTTCCGGCCGCGTGGTCATTCACGACGACCGACTGGTCGTACCGGCTGCCGATGCGCAGCCTGACCCGGTAAGTCTCAACCGACGTACCGAAATTGGTGACCGTGCATCTCGGGACCACCACGGTTCCTGAGTCAACCGCGCCGGCGGGCGCAACGAGTGCAGCGCAGCCCACATCGTGCACCTGAACATCCACCTCGCCAGTGACCTTGTCATTCTGCGGCCGGACATCGCCGGCAAGCTCGGTCGAACAGACGACCGCGTGGCTGCCGCGCGCGCCTGCGGTCCAGGATGGAAATGTGACCAGCCGACGGGTCCCCGGAGCATGAGTTGTCACCGTGGCCGTCCGGTCATACCCGGAGCCGATGCGCAGCCGCACCGCGTAGGTTTCCGTCCCATTGCCGAAGTTGGCGACGGTACAGGCCGGCGTGAGCGACGTTCCTGAGTCTACGACGCCGGTCGGGGCGACAACGGCGACGCATCCAGCATCGCGTACCCGCACATCCACCGAGCCGGTGCGCTTGTCGTTTGCCGACCGGGCGTCTCCCGCCAGCTCGGTCGAGCAGGCAACCGCCAGCACGCCCGGCTCAGTTGCCACCCAGTCCGGAAACGTCACCCGCAGTTGTGTCAGTGGAGCCTGATTGACCACGCTTGCGGTACGGTCGTAGCCTGTCCCGATGCGCAGCCGCACCGCGTAACTCTCAGCAACGGTGCTGAAGTTGGCGACGGTGCAGACCGGGGTCACGGTGGCCCCAGAGTCCACCGTCCCGGCCGGCGCAACGAGCGCCACGCAGCCGACGTCACGAACGACAACATCAACCTGACCGGTCTGCCGATTGTTTGCCGCAATCAGGTCACCGGTCAGCTCGGTCGAGCAGGAAACAGCAAGGGTTCCTCGTTCGTTCGCGGTCCAGGTCGGAAAGGTCACGTAGCGGCTCGTACCGGCCGGAAGGTTAAGTACGGTCACCGGGCTGTTGTAGCCTGACCCGACGCGCAGCCGCACCGTGAAACTGGAAGTCACTGAGCCGTGATTGTACGTGGTGCAGGCCGGAGTGAGCACCGCTCCTGAGTCAACCGTGCCCGAAGGCGCAAGCAGGTTCTGGCAGGCCACGTCGCGCACCCGGATGTCAATCTGCCCCGTGGCCTTGTCATTGGCCGGGTTGGCATCGCCCGCCAGCTCGGTAGAACAGCTCACCACATGACTCCCGCGGCCGAGATTCGCGGTCCAGGCCGGGAAAGTTACGTAGCGGCGCGTGCCGGCCGGATGGTTGTTGACCGCGACCGCCTGATTGTACGTACCGCCGATTCGCATCCGCACCGTGTAACTCAGACTGACGCCGCTGAAGTTGGTGACCGAGCAGGCCGGGGTTGCGGTTGAAGCTGAGTCGAGCGTGCCGGTCGGCACGAGGATTCTGGTGCAGCCTACGTCACGTGGGCGCACCGTGACCGAGCCGGTCAGCTTGTCATTGGCCTGGACCAGGTCCCCGGTGAGCTCGGTGGAACACGACACCGGATAGACGATGCACTGCTCGGCAGTCCAGGCAGGGAAGGTCAGGTACTGCTTTGCGCCCGGCGCCTGGTTGTTCATCGTTGCCGTCTGGCTGTAAGTCGCACCGATTCTCATCCGCACCGTGTACGTTGCGGCCTGGGAGCCGAAGTTGGCCACGGTGCAGGCCGGAGTTACAACCGCACCTGAGTCAACCGTACCGGAAGGCGCGAGCAGCGCCACGGTCGAGGCATCGAGCACGCGGACGGCAACCGTGCCGGCCCGCTTGTCATTGGCCCGGTCAACGTCGCCGGCCAGCTCGGTCGAACACGTCACCGCGTAACTTCCGCGCGGCAGGTTCGCGGTCCAGGCCGGGAAAGTCAGGTAAAGGGCAGTGCCGGCCGCGTGGTTCGACACTGCTGCGGTGTTGTTGTACGTGCTGCCGATGCGCATGCGGACGTTGTAGCTCGCTGCACCCGAGCCGTAGTTGTACACGGTGCAGGCCGGGGTCAGAACTGCGTTTGAGTCGACCGTACCGGAAGGAGTGAGCAAAGCCCGGCAGCCCACATCCCGCACCCGCACCAGCACAGAGTCAATCTTCTTGTCATTGGCCGGGTTGGCGTCGCCGGCCAGCTCGGTCGAACACGACACCACGTGGCTGCCGCGCTGCACCGCGCTCCAGTTCGGGAACGTTACGTAGCGCCTGGTCCCGACCGGGTGGTTGCTGACCGTGACCGTCTGGTTGTAGGTCGCGCCGACCTTCATCCGCACCGTATATGTCTCGGCCGAACTGCCGTAGTTGGCGACCGAGCAGGCCGGGGTGACCGTTGTGCCCGAATCAACCGTGCCCGAGGGCGCGGCGATGAAGCTGCACGCGACGTCATGGGTCACGCCCACGGTCGCCGTACCTTCGTAGGGCAGAATCGGCGTGTGCGCCACGCCCGGGGTCGAGTGCTGGGCATGGCCTTCGGAAACGGTGATGAGCACGGTTCCGCCCGACGTGGCGTTCACGTCCAGGGCCGCATTGCCCAGGTTGTTGGTTCGCTCGGCGACGTAGAACTCGGTCCCCTTCCACGCGCAGACCAGCGCGCCTTCGACCGCGCGGCCGCCGACCTGCACGCTCACGTTCAGGACGTACGACCCGGTCGGAATCGTCGCCGGGTGGGTTACGGTCGGGCTCTGCGGCATGCCACCGGCCCAGACCGGCATGGCCGGGTCACCGAGCATGTTGTACATGTAGATGTTGTCCGGATAGGGCGCACCCGGCCAGTATTTCGCCACGTAGGCGTCAAGCCGCATGTGAATGTCGGCCAGGTTGAACACCGGGTTCCCGTAGTTGCGCACGCCCGGCACGGTGATAGTCCATGTGTCACAGGTCGCCCGCACCAGGGTCGAGCAGATGCCGTGGTTCGGATAGGTGTAGCTTGCCTGAGACGCTGCCAGGCTCGCCGCTCCTCCGCCCGGGTACTTGCGCAACCACTTCTCGGACAGACACTCGCCCAGCGACAGATTGCCGCAGTCACAAGCGATGTTGTACACCACCGAGGTCAGGTCGCCGTTAGAGAGTGCATCGACGTTCGAAGTGGTCCAAGACACGGATGGCGGCCAGCCTGACCAGGCGGCCCACGAGGTCGCGCTGCCGTGGCCGCGGTAGGGCAGGATGCCGATGCCGGCGTTGATGGCGCTGGTTACGTCGGCGTTCGCCTTGAACCGGCCCATGATGGTGTCAAGCACCGGCTGCCAGTAGGGCTTGGGCATGAAATAGATTCCGCGCACGCAGCCTGAGTACTTGCCCGGGTAGTCCTCGCTGTTTGCCACCATCGTCAGGTTATTGAGCCAGTTGCCGGTCGCGGGCGGGCTCTTCTGGTACTTGAGCATCTTGCGCACCTGGTTCTGCAGGTCGGTCGCCGACGATGGCGAGATGCGCGCGAGGCCGATTTCCGGGTAGTTGTCGCCCGAAGGCCACGGCTCCAAATCCTTGTACCAGAAGTCTGAGTATCCCACCCCAGCATACGAGCCCATCGGTACTTCGTTGTACTCACCCACCAGCAGCACCCAGCGCAGCGCCTTGGGCGAGTAACGGTTGTACTCGGCCCGAATCGAGTCCTTCACTTCCTGCGCCGTGTAGCTCGCCTTCGATATCATGCGCACGTCATAGCCGCGTTTCTTCACCCAGCCCAGGAGCGAGTCAACCAGCAGGCTGTTCGACGACCAGTTGGAATGGGCGATGACCAGATAGCGCACGCCCGCGGAGTAGTCGGTCTCCGGCCTCAGCCTCAACTGGGCAAAGTTGTCGATGTAACGGGCATAGGTCGGTATCATCCAGTCTGCGACCGAACGCGGCAGCGCGCCCGGGTGCTCAACGCGCACCCGGATGCGCGACGCGACCTGTACCTCGCCCCGGGCCGGGTTGACCTGCACCGGATAGACCTGGATGTTGGCCACGCCCAGGTCGCGCCACATTCCGGTCTCGATGAGCACGGCGTCGCTGCCCGGGTACTGCACGTCGCGGGAATAGAACGAATGGTCTATCGTGAACTGCGGGGCGGGCTCATTGTCGAGCTGGGGTAGCTGGAGCGGGTAGACGTTGCCCAGGGGGAAGGTCCTCGCCTCGCGCTCAACAGCCTGTATCGATACGTTCGCGCCCTTGGGTATACCGAGCAGCACCGAGACCTTGGGCACCTCGGGCCGGCCTTCATCCACCACCGCGAAGTTCTCGCCGGGCAGGGAGAGCCGCGTGTACGACGCACCCGACACCGTGGTCGGCGTGCTCATCACGCCCGGCACCTCAACCGCGAACTCGGTAGCCGTGGCGCTGCTCGCAAGAATCGTCACCCGCGCCGGTGACGGCTCCCTGGTGCCGTCAGTGGAAAGCCAGACCGGGGCTGACCAGCCCGCGGCCACGATGGCGAAAACGGACAGAAGAACCTTGGTCATCTCATAGCCTCCTGGGTGCTGCTGTTTGCTCGGTGTCGCGCACGGCCGCAGCAAGGGACACGACCGAGGCACGGGACACGAACGAATTGCGCGGCAATTCGTGTCGTGCTCCGATGTCCTACATCGCGGCGCGCGCCATTATATCTTACCCTGTCTCGGGATGGGGTCAAGCGACAGGGCGTTCCCGGAAATCGACATTGAGCCACGAAAGGCACGAAGGAATGGGTGCCCTTCGGGTTCCTGGCCCTCTGCTCGGACTTCGTGGCAGTTGGTCTCGGGATTGGTGGCGGTGGGCGCCGACCTGCGGCTACCGCGCGATGACGACTTTGAGGCGCCGGGTGGTCCCGCCGCAGGAGAACTTGGGGAAGTAGACACCCGGACTCAGGCCCTCGGCCGCGACCGGGCCGAAGAGAATCAGTCCGACCAGAACCAAGTGCCTCATAGTCCGCCATTCCTGATGCGGTTCACTTGCCGAGAAACCGGGGTCAGTGTTTCCGGCGCTCCTTGGCCTGACAAGCGCCGCACATGCCTCATTCCCGGCCCGTACTGCCTACATCATAGGCTTAGACAGAGGTTTGTCAATCTGACGCCCGGCTTCTGCCCGGCTTGAACCGGGCCGGGCTCTGACTATCCTTTCTCCGTGCCCGATAACGACATCCTGCTCCTGACCAACTGCTCGCAGGTGCTGACCATGACCGGCGACGGGCTGGGCGTAGTGGAGAACGCGACGGTGAGGGTGGAGGACGGCAGAATCGCAGCGGTGACACCTGCTCGGGACACGGTCCCGATTCCCCGAGCGGAATCGGGTCATGTCCCTGCGGCCATCGACTGCCGGGGTTGCGTGGTGATGCCGGGCTTTGTGGATCCGCACACGCATCTTGTGTTCGGCGGCTGGCGGGCCGAGGAGTTCGAGCTGCGGCTCGCCGGACTAACCTACAAGGAAATCGCCCAGGCCGGCGGAGGCATCCTCTCGACCGTGAAGGCTACCCGAGCTGCCGCCGAAGACGAGCTGTACGAGCGTGGACTGGCCCGGCTGCGCGAGATGAGCCAATGGGGCACGACCACGGTGGAGGTGAAGTCCGGCTACGGCCTTGACACCGAGACCGAGCTGAAGATGCTGCGGGTGGCGCGGCAACTGGGCGAGGCCGGGCTGGCGACCGTGGTCCCGACGTTTCTCGGTGCGCACTCGGTTCCGAAGGGCTGGAACAAGTCCGACTACACCCGACTCGTCTCCGACGAGATGATTCCCGCCGCGGCCGGGCTCGCCCGATTCTGTGACGTCTTCTGCGAGAACTTCGTGTTCAACGCGGCCGAGAGCACAAGGATACTCGAAGCGGGTAAGAAGCATGGGCTGCTGCCCACGATTCACGCCGATGAAATCGAGCCGTCAGGCGGGGCCGAGGTCGCGGCCCGGGTCGGCGCGGTTTCAGCCAGTCACCTGCTTCAGCCGTCAGACGCCGGACTCAAGGCCATGGCCCAAGCCGGCGTTGTCGCCGTGCTCCTTCCCGGCACGTGTTTCTTCCTGCGCGAGGCGCACCGTTCGCCGGTGGCGCGGATGCGAGAGCTCGGCATCACCATGGCGGTCGCCACCGACTTCAACCCCGGCTCCTGCACCCTGCTGGCTCAGCCGCTGGCCGC
>CAZQFS010000007.1:25076-41499 GCA_964592755.1 uncultured bacterium
GTCATCACCCGCGCGGCCTAGGGTCGGCTTGTCCGAGCCTGTTCTTCGGACTATAATCTAGTCCCTGATGGAGTCTGCATCCTCGTCCCCGCAAACCGTTGTCGCCCAGGAGGAGCCATGAGAGTCGGAGTACTGGTTCTGCTCGCCTCTGTCGTATCTGCCGCCGTGCTGACGCACGAGCTGGCCTACCACCCTGACCGATTCGCCTTCACCCCGAGCCGGACGTACGATGTCCTGGTTGCTGAGGCGATGGACGTGACTGATGAGCCGGGCGCGCCGCAGTTGCCGGTGCAGCCGGTCGTCATCAGCCTGCCCGGCCGCTGCCAGGTGACCGCCGTGACGTTCGAGACCGGAGACTGGGAGCCGTTCCGCGGCCGCTATTTGCCGTTCCCGGCTCAGCAGCAGCGGCTGCTTGTGGACACGTCGGCACTCGACGCGTTCACCGCGCCGGACCCGGCCATCTACGGTTCGCACGAACCGTATCCCCGGTCGCCGGTGCGATGGACCGGCAAGAGTCACCGCAGCGACAGCACGCTGGTCCAGGTTCTTGTTCTCCCGGTGCGCTATGTCGGCGCTGACCAGCGGCTGGAAGTATGCCGCCGGCTGAGTCTGCGCGTCGAGTACGAACCGTCACCCATCCGGTCACGGGTGGAAGTGGACGACTCGCTCAGCTTCGACTACGTCATCGTCACCGGCTCCGCATACGACACCGTGTTCCAGCGCCTGGCCGACTGGAAGACGAAGAAGGGCGTCAAGGCTGCGGTGCGCGACATCGCCTGGATTACCGGCACCTATCCGGGCCGCGATGATGCCGAGAAGCTGCGCAACTACTTAAAGACCCTGCCCGACTCGGGCGTACGCTACGTGCTGCTCGGCGGCGACGTGTCGGTCGTGCCGTTTCGCAAGGCGTTTGCCATGCGCTGCGAATGGGGCGGGCATACGCGGGAGGACTCGCTGCCCTGTGACCTGTACTTCGCCGACCTCGACGGCTCCTGGGATGCAAACGGCAACAGCGTGTTCGGTGAGACCGCGGATTCGGTTGACCTGTACTCCGACCTCCTTGTCGGCCGGGCTCCGGTTGACCGGCTGGTCGAAGCACAGGCGTTCGTGAGCAAAGTCATCGGCTACGAGAAGAGCCTTGTCGCCGGGTATCAGAACAAGGCGCTATTCTTCGCCGAGGTCCTCTGGCAGAACCCGTATACTGACCAGGGCGTGCACAAGAACAAGCTGGAGCAGAGGTCATTCCGCTCCGGCTACAGCATCACCAAGCTCTACCAGAGCCTGGGCAACGAAAGCCGCAGTGCGGTGATGGCGGCGATGCGCCAGAATCAGAACTTCCTGAACCATGACGGTCACGGCTGGATTGACGTGATGAGCTGCGGCTCGGGTCCGTCCAACTACCTGCGCACCGGCGACGCCGACACCATCACCAATTCCGGGCACGGGGTACTCTTCTCCATCGGCTGCTGGACCACGGCCTTCGACTTCACGAGCATCGGCGAGGCGTTCGTCACCAACCCGAACGGCGGCACAGTGGCGACCATCGGCAACTCCTCCTATGGCTGGGGCTCGCCCGGCAACCCGGGCTTCGGCTACTCGGACAAGTTCGACAACCATTTCTGGCACGCGATTACCAGTGAAGGCGACTACCGGCTCGGCGATGCGCTGGCCGCAGCCAAGGAATACTACGCGCCCTTCTCCCACGACCGCAACGTCTACCGCTGGCACCAGTACCAGCTCAACCTGATGGGCGACCCGGAGCTGCCGGTCTGGACCGCGCTGCCTGAATCGCTGGCCGTCACAGCGCCGGGCTCGGTCGGTCTGGGTCGGGGTCGGTATCTTGTCACCGTTGCCCGGGGCGGCGTGCCGGTCTCGGGTGCGCTGGTCTGCCTTACCCGGCCGGGCGAGGTCTACGCCCGCGCCCGGACCGATGCTGCGGGCCAGGCCTGGCTTGAGGCCGAACCCCAGAGCACCGGACAACTGAGCCTTACCGTGACCGCGCACAACTGCCGTCCGTACGAGTCGTCACTGGCCTGTGACAGCGGTGCGTTGGTCAACTTCGCGGGCTGGAGCGTTCACGACCCGACCGGCAACAACGACGGCATCGCCAACCCGTGCGAGACGGTACTGCTGCCGGCCGTGCTGGCCAACTCCGGCACGCAGGCCTCAGGGATACTGGAGGTCAGACTGCGCACGGCGAACCAGTACATCACCCTGCTCGACTCGCTGGCCAGTGTGGGCTCGATTCAGCCCGGCGACTCGACTCTGCTTGCGGACGCGTTCCGAGTCTCCATCGCACCGGGAACCCCGGACGGCGAGGCGGCACGCTTCGAGCTGGAGGTCTCGGGCGCGGGCCCGGTCCGAACAGCACTGCCCGTCCTGCTTATCGGCGAGCCGCGGCTTCGCTATGACCGGCACTGGGCCATTGAGCCGCCGCTCCTGCCCGGTCAGACCAAGGCGATAAGAATCCAGATAAGGAACTCAGGCCACGGCATCGGCCACTCGACCTGGGTGCGGCTTGTTTCGCTCGACAGCTCCATAACCGTGCCTGATGACAGCGTCGGCTACGGCGAAGTTGCGCCGCAGGCCCAGGCAAACTCCCGGGACAGCTTCACGGTTTCGGTTGCGTCTTCCTGCCCGTCCGGCTACCTGGCCCGGATGCTTCTGGAGCTGCACGCCGACCGTCACTTCCAGGTTGACACCTTTGGCCTGCTCGTCGGCCCGACCGGCTTCGCCGACGACGTCGAGTCCGGCGAAACGAAGTGGACCCACGGCGGGACCGGCGACCGGTGGCACATTTCGACCCATCGGGTGCACTCGGGCAGCCATTCCTGGTACTGCGGAGACGAAGGAACCCGGCAGTACGCCAACAACATGCACGCCTGGCTCAAGACCATACCCCTGGTTGTGGCCGAGCACTGCTCGCTTTCGTTCTGGCGCTGGTTCAGAGTTCCGAACTACGGCGTGGACGGCATCTACGTCATCATCGAGCGCCGGCAGCGTGAAGACACCCTTGACTTCGTCGGCACCGGCGGCGCACTTGGGGACACAGCCCCGACCGACATCATCGAGAGCTTCTGGGCGCAGGAGCGCTATGACCTCTCGTTCCTCGGGGTCGGCGAGACCATTCAGGTCAGGCTCTCCTTCAAGAGCGACGGCGACACCGTGGACGAAGGGTTCTACATTGACGACGTCGAGGTCACCGGCGGCTCCCCTCCGATTGTCGGCGTGCGCGCAGCGGAGCCGGAGCGGTCGAAGAGGCAGTTCTCCGCCGCGCCTAACCCGTTCCGCAGCCGAACTGCCTTTCGGCTGGCGACGCCAAAAACCACTCTTGCGGTGTATGACGCGACGGGTCGTCTGGTGCGCGAGCTCATTGCGGTCAACGGCACGGCGACATGGGACGGCCGGGACAGAACCGGCCGCATCCTGCCCGCCGGAGCCTATTTCGTGAGAGCAGTCGCGCCCGGCACGCAGCACATGCTGCGCGTCGTTCGGGCGCAATAGACTCAGACCCAAAAGGAGGCAGAGATGGATAAGCTGGTACACTGGGAAATCCCCGCGACCGACCTGAAGAAGGCGGCGGAGTTCTACACCAGCCTGTTTGGCTGGAAGTTCCAAAGTTGGTCAGACGACTACATGCTCTTCGACGTCGAAGACGGCGTTGGCGGTGGCATCAGCAAGGTTGAGAAGATGCCGGAGCCGTGCGTTGACGTCTACATCGGCGTCGCCGACATTCCGGCCGCGCTGAAGAAGGTAGAAGCGCTGGGCGGCAAGGTCGAGAAGCCCAAGACCGAAATCGGCAACAACTGGGGCTTCTACGCGCTCTTTCGCGACCCCTGCGGCTGCCGCATCGGCATCTGGTCCAGAACCTGACAGCACGAAGCCCCTTGGACCCGTCAGAAAAACGCCCTGCCAAAGGCCGCGCGCAAAGCCAGGCGCACAACCCCTGCAACAAGCAGCCTGCAAACCTGCTCGACAAGACAGGCAACGGCCTAACTAACTGCTCAGCCAATGGCTTAAGCAACTGCTTGGGCCAAAGCTCGGGCCATTGCTTAAGCAGTCACTCGCGGCATTGCTCGGCGCAAAGCCCGAAGTAATGCCCGCGCCAAGGCCCGACGCAAAGCCAAGACAACAACCCGGCCAAAAACGCGCCCAGATACCGTGTAGGGAACGGCCTCCCGGCAGCCACCCCCTCGGGGATTCAAGGAAGAAAGAGCGGCGAATCGGACTCCGCGAACCGCCCGATGCAGTGTGTTCGAGAATCACGGAGCTCGTTCTGCACCGTCAGCCCACCATCGGCTTGAGCTTGCGGCTTGTACTTGAGCCCGCTGACCTGCTGCAAGCCGTCAGGTTCGCCGGGCCCGTCGGAAGTCGCCTACCATGCTGCAGGGACTTTCCGATGTCCGAAGTCCGCCGTCACTGACTCACAGGTGTCAGTAATCGCGTAATGCGTCGCCGGAAATCCTTTGGGCCAGGCCACCGACTACCTCAACCGGTTGTTCATTGTATGCCCAGCGGTTCGGGGTGCAGCCGCGTAGCCCGGCGTCGGCTTTCCGACCGGTACCTGAGGGCACAAACCTGCGGACCGTGCTGTGCGAGAAGACCATCCGCGAGGTCGCCAACGACAGCACCATCCGCTACCACGGTCAGGTCTACCAACTCGAACCCAACACCCGCAGCATCTGTATTGCCGGGACAAAGGTGACGGTGCAGGAGTGGTTCGATAGCTCGCTCCACGTCCGCCACGACCGGCACGGTACTATTCTCATCACCGCGCTGCCCGGCCGCGCTCAACCTTCCACCGCTCACACTGTCAACCCATGACATTTTCGCTGTGGTTCAGGTACGACATAATCGCTGTGGTTTGACAGCACGGGCTGCGCGGGATACTGCCTCCAGTTCCAGCCTGCGTCGAGGCCGAGCTGCCCGACCAGACTCATCCTGCTGCGCTGAGGCAGGCATAAGGAGCACACCCGAGAACGGTTCGTAGCGACAGCGCGCTAGCGGCTGATAATCAGCTTCTGCGTGGCAGTAGCGCGGCCCGCACTCAGCCGCACCACATAGACACCGGGACGCAGGCCGCGCAGGTCGAGCACGACACCCGAGTGCGGAACGCGGAGCGCGGAACGCTGAACCACTCGGCCCGAGGCATCGCAGACACTGACCGACACCTGAGCGCTGAACCAGTCGGCCGCTGGGCCGTTCAGTCTCAGCACCGCCACGCCCGAGCGAACCGGATTGGGCACAAGACGCGCCACGCTAGACGCATCACCCGTCACAGAAGACATGACGCCCGCCCGGGCATATGGCGGGTGGCATTGAGCGTAGAGCGCAGGTATGTACTGCCAGAACTCCAGGGTCTTGTTCCCTTTGAGCGCATAGATGAACTCCTCGTTGGCGGTCATGTCCGCGCCGGCCTTGACCTTTTTCCGTTTCAGCGAGGAGCCGAACTGCGGGATGGTGTCCGATTCGAGCCAGGAGTCACCTGACGGGAAGTAGCGCCAGAACTCCTGCGTGTTGCCGCCTTTCAGCGCGTAGACAGAGCCGTTAAGCCAGGCCGCGCAACCGCCGTCCTTTGACTTCTTGGACCGGCCTGTCCGACTGATATATGGCATGCCGGTCAGGGCCGCGCCCCAGGTCCCGCCGGCCGGGTCATAGGCGTGGAAACCGTGGTACTTGGCCTGGTGCGCGTAGAGCAGCGGTCTGGGTTCATGCCCGAGAACGAGCCACGAGCCCTTGTCGTACTTCGCAGCCGGGGCCTGTGCCAGCGGGGACCACGAGTCGGTTGCCGGGTTGTAGCGGTAGAACTCGTTCTTGAAACCCTTGAGCAGGTAGACACAGCCGGAAGAGGATTCGAGGGTTCGAAGGGGCAAGGGAGCCTGGGGGACACGGTCCGAAACGATGAACGATGATTGGGGCAATTCGGTCATGTCACCAGGGACTCCTGGCGCGTGCGCGACAGGCGATTGCTCGACTCCTCGATTCCTTGACTCCTCGGTCTTACCTTCCGGCACAAACACCAGGTCGGTGCCGCCTTTGACTTTCTTGCCCGAAAGCCCGAGTGGAACCGGGGCAAGCCGATACCAGGAGTCTTTCGCCGCCACGTATCGGTAGAAGCCATCGGTGTTGTTGCCTTTGGTGACATAGACCAGACCTGAGCCATCGGCACAGCCCGCGGCGCCTTTGCCGGGCTTTTTTCCTTCCGGGCCGTCCGGCATCGGTGCGAGCTCACGCCAGGAGTCGGCGGCAATGTTGTAGGCATAGAAGTCAGGGGCCTTGTTGCCCTTGGCCGCGTAGACGAGGCCGGTCCCCTGGTCATAGGTCAGCCAGCCGCCATCTTTGACCGGCCGGTTTGAGCTGGGCAAAGGCATTGACGCCCGCTCGCGCCAGCCTGGTTCCGGCCGAGACCCGGCGGTAACGACAAAGGTGTCCGCAGCAACGTCGTTGGCGCGATTCTGGTCGCCCTCGACATGGGTTGAGCAGCGAGTCGAGTACGCACCGGCCAGGTGCGGCTTGGGCCACACGGGGAACACAACCTGCGCGGTGTCGCCCGGCATCAATCCACTGACCTGAGCCGAATCCAGGTAGACCGTCCCTGAACTGCCGTTGATGCTGAACCAGGTGCGGAAGCTCGCTGCCGCCGACCCCAGGTTTTCGACCAGAGCCGTTGGCACGACCGCAGCAGAAGTGTCAAGCCGGCCGAGCGGCGCGACAATCCGGCGGCAGGCCACGTCTACGTTACGCACCGTGAACGGACGGCTCAGGGTGTCGTTGTCCCGGCGCACGTCGGTGGCCAGATAGACTGAGCAGCGAGCCAAGTAGTCGCCGGAGACCGCGTTCCAGGACGCAAAGCTGACGGTTGTGTCGGCCTCAGGTAGGCCGGTGCTGAGTACGATGCTGTCACGATAGGCCGGGGTCGCGTTGATGGAGAAGAAGGCCGTGACCGGCTCGCGGACATTGCCGAAGTTGCGTACGCGCGCCCTTGGCGTGAGCGGCCCGGGCGGTGCCGCACCGGCCGGGCTGGTGATGTCGGTCGCGCCGCAGTCGTGGACCGCCACGAACACGCTGCCGGTCTTTGCATCGTTGGCCGGGCGCATGTCGCCGAAGAGTCGCGTCGAACACCGGGTCGCGAGCGGACCGCGCCGCGTCGCGGTCCAGGGCGGGAAGTTGAAGTTGACCGTCGCACCCGGTCCGAGGTTGCCGACCGTGCGCGTGTCGTCGTAACCATCGGCAATCGTGAACCGGACATCGAACGTCACACCGGTGTTGCCGTTGTTGCGCAGGGTCGCGCCGGGCAGAACGCTGGCGCCCGAGTCAATCGTGCCGGTCGGAGCAAGCAGCGCCACGCACTCGACGTCGAGCACCCGCACGAACCCGGAGTCGGTAACCACGTTGTTGGCCGGCACCAGGTCGCCCGCGGTACGGAGCGTGCAACTGGCAGAAAACGGCCCGGGCTGAACCGCGTTCCAGGGGGAGAAGCTGACCGTGTCGGTGACCCCGGGCGCGATGCCGGTCCGAATCTGCTGGCTGGTGTAGCCGCCCGAGACCGAGAACCTGAGGGTGCAGGTCGCGGGTAAGTTGCCGTTGTTGCGCCAGACCACGCGCGGCGTCACGGTCACGCCCGAGTCAACCATACCGCGCGGGGCCAGCAGGGTCAGCGCCTCTGCGTCGCGCACGCGCACAAAGACCGTTCCGGTCAGCGTGTCGTTGGTCGGAACCAGGTCGCCGGTCAGTTGGGTGATGCACCTCTTGGTCAGGCTGCCGCGCGGACTCGCGGTCCAGGCCGGGAAGGTCGTGTCGCGGGTCGCGCCGGCCGCGAGGCCGTTGACGATGACCGCCTGGACATAAGAGCCGCCCACGACCATCCGCGTTATCACCGAGGAGACCGTGGTGTTGCCGTTGTTGCGAATCCGCACGCTCGGCGCGACCGCGGTCCCGGAGTCCACGGTGTCGGCCGGAGCGAAAATCGCCAGCGGCTGGACGTCGAGCACCCGCACGAACACTGAGTCGGCTCTGCGGTTGTTGGCCGGCACCTCGTCTCCGCCGAGCTCGGTGGTGCAGACCACGGCGAAAGTGCCGCGCGGGCCTGCGGTCCAGGCCGGGAAGGTCGCACCGACGCGCGTGCCGGGCAAGTGATTCGTCACCGATGAAGTGTAGCTGTAGCCGGAGCCGATTCTCAGGCGGACGGTGTAACTCTCGGTGTTTGTGCCCCAGTTGTAGAGGGAGCAGGCCGGGGTCAAAACCGTGCCGGAATCGACCGTACCGACCGGCGCGACGATTCGGGTCGGGCCCACGTCGTGCGCGACCAGGACCGGGACCCGGCGTCGGAAGAAGACGTCGGGATTCGTGCTGGAAAAGCGGTGGTCGGTCCAGAGCACGCCGAGCGTGTCCTCGCCGGCGATGCAGATTGAGGGCCGTTGAGACATGCCGGAAGCGGTGTCAATCTGAGTCGCCGCGCTCCAGGTGATGCCGCCGTCGGTCGAGGTGCGGTGGAAAATCTCGTAGTTGCCGGTTACGTTGTCTTCATAGGCGACGTGAAGGACGTTGGTCGGGCTGGCGACGATGCTCGGCGCTTCCTGAGAGCTGGAACCGGACGCGACGAAGACCGTGTCGCGCCAGGTCCGGCCGGTGTCGGTCGAGTGGCAGCAGCGGACGTCTAAGCTGCCGCTGCGGTTGTCGTACCAGACCAGGCTGGCGTTCGCCCCGCGCAGCGCGACCGAGCTGATGTCCGAGGCGTATGTGCCGACCGCAATCGGCACCGGACTGGTGAAGTTGGCACCGGCGTTGATGCTGCGGCAGGCCCAGATGTCCCAGTTACTGCCCGAGCTGTCCGAGTACGACACGACGACGCCGACGCCATCGGCAGCGACCGATGCCGTCGCCGGCATGTTGCTGGCCAGGGTCCGCCAGACACTCTCCCATGTCGTACCGCGGTCGGTGGATCGGCGGTGATAGAGCACGTCGGCCCCGTTGTCCCAGACGATGTGAAGCGCGGAGCCGCCGAGTGCAATGGCGGGCAGCTCAGCCATCTCCTCGGTCACCTGGGAGATGAGCACTGACCCGCCCCAGGACGTTCCGGCGTCAATCGAGCGCCGATACCTTATCTGAAAGGTGTTGTTTGTCTCCATGTACTGCAGGTAGGTGACGTGCAGGGTGTCGTTGCGGGACGCCAGAGACGGGAACATTGCCAGATGAATTAACGTACCGCCGAATGAAAGCTGGGTTCGGGTCCAGGTTACCCCGGCATTGGTCGAGCGGGCATAGTAGACCCGGCAGTCGAGCAGGCTCAGGTCGCCTTCGTGGTAGACAACGTGAATAGTGTCGCGCCGAATCGCCACGGTGTGGACGTTACCGGCCGCGGTCATGTCGGGAATGGAAGTGTTGGCCGTCACGCGGCGTTCCGGCTCCCAGGGCTGGCCTGCGGCCGGCACTGCGGCCAGAAGCAGGAGAGTGATTGTCGGCGTCTCGAGGACGCGGGCACGAATCGAAACACGACGGCTGTTCATCTTGCCTCCTTGACTGCGTTGTCAGCCTGCTGCAGAGGACAATCTCGGCCTGAACCGGCCGCTGCGCCGGCCGGCAGCAACTGACGCAGGATAATTGAGTATAGAAAGCCGGCGGTCAGAGTCAATCGTCCGGCCAGACCGAACCAACGTCCGGTGAACCGCCAGCTTCTGCTTCATGGTGCAGCTTCCTGCGGCCAGACGCACGGCATGGACTCCGGCACTCAGGCCGCGCAGGTCGAGCGGGATTGCTGGGTGCTCAGCCCTGAGCGCCATGCGGAGCAGAAAGGTCTCAGCTTGAGGCGGTTCTGCGTCGCGGACAAGTCGCGCTCCCGCCCGATGGGCGGCATCCTCTACTCAACCGCAAGCCGCGATGCAGATGATACGTTAGCCGACTTCGTCACCATTCGGCTCGCTCACAAGCTGGCAGGAGCGGAGCCCTGTGGATGTACGTACGCAGGGTCGTATCCCATTCCCTTGTCAGCAGTTGACGGACAACTTCATTACGTTGGCAAACCGATCCACAACCGGACGCCTGCATCTGCGAACGGCAGATGTGCGCCTGCCTGTCGGCTTAACCTCGGGTTGTCACCGAGCTTATACACGCCTGACTCGGGCTCTTTAGTATTCGCGGCACCAGTGAACTTACCGTCTTTGCGCAGGCATGCTGCGGCTGTCGCGGTCCTGCTCATGTCTTCGGCTTGGACATCCGCGGTCCTCGCCGGAGAAGGCCTGATTTCCGGCAGGGTAGTCGACTCTCGAACTCGTGAGCCGCTGCCGATGGCCAGCGTGGTCGTGCACTCGAGCGAGTTGGGTGCAGCCACGGACATCGAAGGACGCTTCCGCATTCCACATGTCCCCGAAGGTTCTCATGACCTCGCCGTCAGCATGGTTGGCTATGCCGACTACAGGGTCACCGGCGTCAAGGTCATCTCGAACGGCGTGACCGTGGTTGACGCCGCGCTGACACCCCGCGCAATTCAGGTCCAGGGCGTAAGCGTGACCGCCGAGCGTGCCCGCACCACGGTCGCCGGCCTGCTGGGGAGCCAGCGGGCTGCCCCGGTCATCAGTTCCGGGATATCGGCCGAACAGATTGCCCGTTCGCCGGACTCGCGCGCCTCGGACGTGCTCAAGCGCGTGACCGGTCTGTCGGTGATGAACGACAAGTACGTCTTTGTCCGCGGCCTCTCCGAACGCTACAGCTCGACCATCCTGAACCGCTCCAACCTGCCCAGCCCTGAACCGGATAAGCGTGTCGTGCCGCTCGACATCTTTCCATCCGGCCTGCTCGACGACGTGGTCGTAGTCAAGACCTCTCTACCCAATCTGCCCGGCGAGTTCACGGGCGGCGCCATCCAGCTGACCACCAAAGACTTCCCCGAACAAGGGCGCGCCCGCCTCGCAGTATCCGGCTCCGGCAATCTGACCAGTACCCTGCAAGAACGACTGACATACCGCGGCGGCAGCATCGACTTCCTCGGGTTCGACGACGGTGCACGCGGCCTGCCGAGCATCGTTCGCGATGCCTCGCGCAGCGGCCTGCTGGTTGAACGCGGCCCTTTCGGCGGTGGCTTCACCGAGCAGGAACTCGAGCAGTTCGGCGAGGCGTTCGCCAATGTCTGGTCTCCGCAGACCCGGCTGACCCCGCCAAACTCCGGCTTCAGCCTCTCCTATGGCAATCAGTCCCGGCTGGGTGCAATGCCGCTCGGCTACATCGCGGCGCTCTCCTACAAGAACGACTACTCGGTGCGGGAGCAGGAAAGCACCTACTACTACATCACTTCCGGGGACCGGCTGATTCCCCGCCACGAAATCGACACGGTCCGCACCAGCGAATACAACGTACTTTGGGGCGGCATAGTCAACGCCAGCCTTAAGCCGGACCCGCGCACCAAGCTGGGCCTGCGCACGACCTTCACCCAGAGCTCCGAGGACGAGGTCGCGCTCTACTACATCCTGCCCAACTTCGACCATGACCTCGACGAAAAGGGCTGGCGCCTCCGCTGGGTCGAGCGTTCGCTGATCTCGAGCACGCTGTCGGGCGAGCATATCCTGGGGTCGGCCGCGAATCGCCTCGATTGGCGCACGTCCTACTCGCTCGCCTACCGCTATGAACCCGATACCCGCGAAATCCTCTATGAGAGCGATATCAACGAGAATCGGTGGGTGCTGGCCGACGAAAGCAACAGCGGCAGCCGCTTCCACAGCGCTCTGGTCGACAAAACCTTTGATGGTGGAGTCGATTATTGTGTCCCCTTCAGCCAGTGGAGCGGCGAACCGGCCAGGCTGAGCTTCGGGGCCGCGGGCACCTACAAGGACCGGTCCATCGACAACCGCCGGTTCCGGTTCAAACCCCAGGACTACAACACCCTTGACCTGTCTCAGGAGGCTGAACTCCTCTTCTCGCCCCAGAACATCCGGCCTGACGGTTTCCAGCTCGAAGAGGACACGCGGCCGACCGACAACTATTCGGGCCATCAGGCACTTGGCGCCGGGTACACCATGGTCGACATGCCGCTGGTGACCAATCTGCGACTCGCCGGCGGGCTGCGTACCGAGTATTCCCACCAGCAAGTGAGCACCTTCGACCTTTTCAACCCAAGCGCTCCGCCGGTCGTGGGCAGGGTGAGCGGTGCCGACCTTCTGCCTTCGGCCAACCTGACCTGGTCGGTTTCGCCTCAAGTCAACCTTCGCACGGCCTTTGCGCGCAGTATATCGCGCCCGAGCTTCCGCGAACTCTCACCTTTCGACTTCACCGACATCGGTGGGTATGCCACCGTCGGAAACCCCGACCTCAAGCGGGCGGCCATCACCAACTACGATGTCCGGGCCGAGTGGTACTTCGGCGCGACCGAGAACATCACGGTAGCAGCGTTCTACAAGTACTTCCAGGACCCGATTGAGGAAGGCCTGGAGAATGCAACTGAGATTACCCGGACGTGGCGCAACGCGACTTCGGCCTACAGTTGGCGCCTGGAACTCGAAGGGCGGCTTGACTTCGGACGCTTCTGGTCGCCGCTCTCGGGCCTAGCCCTGGGCGGTAACCTGGCGGTAATCGAATCCCGCGTTCAGCTTGACACAACCGAGAGTTCACCCGAGACCAACAGGCAGCGTCCGCTCCAGGGCCAGTCACCCTACGTGGTCAACGTTGGGCTTGAGTACGCGTCGGCCAGGGCCGGTGTAACGACCTCGCTGATGTTCAACGTCGCCGGACGGCGGATCACCGCGGTCGGTAAGTACCGCACGCCCGACTACTACGAAGAACCGTTCCCGAAGCTGGATTTCACACTCAGCAAGTCGCTGTTGCCGCGTCTCCAAGCCACGGTCGGAGCAGGCAACCTTCTCGATGGCAGAGTCCGCCATACCCAGGGCGGGCTGCCCCAGGCAGTCTATCGCCCGGGTCGAACCGCGTCCCTGGGAATGTCCTACACGCTCTAGGCCGATGCCCGGAGCAGATACGAATCCGAAAGCAACCACAACCCAGAAGGGAGAGACCGTATGAACAAACCAGTATGGCTACTCGGCGCGGCGCTTCTGCTTGCGCTGACAGTCGGCTGCGAGAAGCAGCAGGAGATAGACACGACCAATCCGGTCATCGCCATCACTGCACCGGCCGACGGCGCCGTCCACTCCGCCGGCATTATCACGATCAAGGCCGTGGCCACGGACAACAAAGGCGTCGCGCGCGTCGAATTCCACGAAGGCCGCAACAAGCTTGGAGAGAGCACGACCGCCACCGGCGACACGTTCCAGCTTGGCTGGGATGCAACCTCCGAGAAAGACAGCAGCTCGCATGACCTGTTTGTGACGGCGTTCGACGCGGCCGGCAACTCCTCACAGGCCGCGGTAACGGTAACCATCACGGCTGCCGGCACGCGAATCTGGACTGGCACCCTGACCAGCAGCGCCACCATCCGTGAAGGCGACACCGTGGTGCTCCGCGGCGGCGTGTTCGTCGGTGACGACGTCAACGAGACCGTGCTCACCATCGAGCCGGGCGCGCTCATCATCGGCGAAGCATCAACCAAGGGGATGCTGGTTGTCCGGCGCGGCTCCAAGATAAACGCGGTCGGCACCAAGGAGAAGCCTATCGTCATGACCAGCGAGAAGCCGGTCGGCCAGCGCAGCCGCGGCGACTGGGGCGGCCTGATTATCAACGGCAAGGCCCCGCTCAACACCGGCGATGAAGCCTACGGCGAAGGCGGCACCGGCTACTACGGCGGAACCGACGCGAACGACAACTCCGGTCGCCTGAGCTACGTGCGGGTCGAGTTCGCCGGCCGCGAAATCAGCCCGGACAACGAACTTAACGGCATCGCACTCCAGGGCGTCGGCTCCGGCACCCAGATTGACCACGTCCAGATTCACATGAACAAGGACGACGGCATCGAGTTCTTCGGTGGCACGGCCTGCGTCAAGTACGTGCTCATCACCGGCGTGGCCGACGACTGCTTTGACTGGACCGACGGCTGGCAGGGCAAGGCGCAGTTCGTCGTCGCCCAGCAGTACCCGGACGACGGCGACAACGGATTCGAGTGCGACAACAACGGTCAGGACCACTCCGCGACGCCGATGTCCAACCCTCTCATCTACAACTTCACGATGATTGGCTGCGACACCTCGTCCTACAGCGATGATGGTACGCTGCTGCGCGCCGGCACCAGGGGCAAGTTCTACAACGGCATCATCACCCACTTCAACGACTGCGGCTTCGACATCGACGACAGCGTGACCTGGGCCAACGCCAACGCCGGCTCGCTGGTCGTGGACAATACTGCCTTCTTCAACAACAAGAACTTCAAGGAAGACGGCGACACGCTGACCGGCCACTCGACCCGCACCTTCATGCTTACCACGATGCAGTACAATGCCGAGGCCTCCGGCAAAGTGGTGGTCGACGGCATGAACATCGAAAACCCGAACTTCAAGCCAACCGGCGAAGCGCTGACCCGTCCGGTCGCATCACCGCCAAACGACGGCTTCTTCCAGCAGGTCAACTTCATCGGCGGGGTCGACCCGAACGATGACTGGACCGCCGGCTGGACCACCAGAGCTCGTAACTAACTACACGTCCTCCTACACTGACCGGGGCGACAGCATCCGCCCCGGTCAGTCATCATGTAGAAGGTGGCACCTGATACGCTCACGTAGCATCAACGTGCCGCAGCAATGCAGCACCGTCTGAGGCCCAACAGAAGAGAGGACGTGCGCCGTGTCAGCAAGCTGAATGCGGAAAGCAAGGATGCGCAAGGCGTATGCCGACGAAACGGGCCACGTTGTAGTCGGCGAGGTGCTTGAGGAGTATCCTCTGTACCTGAAGATGAGGTGTCGGGTCTTCCACTTCCGACGCCCGACCGTGAATGCCAGCATCACTGCCGGCGAAACCAAGGTCAGGTTGTTCCCGTGGACTTCGGTCGCGTACGCAGCCGAAATCGCCGAGCCGCTCGAACGGGAGCGCGCGACGGCCGTGCTGGACGAAAAGGAGACGTCGTCCTGAAACCATCGGACGGTCCGCATGAGTTCAGGCTCAGGGAAGGTCTTGACGGTTGATGCCGTCGCGCGTCCGTTCGGCTTAGCTCGGGCCTGACCTCTTGCTTATGACCCGCTAACCGGGCCGCGCTACAATGGCGGCGTGATAGTCCGAGCGGTGCCTGCTGCCGGTGGTGGTTGCTGGCACCGCTTGTACTTCGCCGCACAGGGATGGAAAGGGGCCTACGTTGTCTCGGCAGGGGAAAGGGTTTCCTGCCTCCCCTTTCCCCTGCCTGCGCGGGTGGAGCAGAGACATGGCAGCGATGGTGAGTGAACCGTCGCTCCGAATCGTCCACATATCTGACCTGCACTTCGGTGACAGCCGCTTTGTTGCTGAGTGGGGCCGCGCAGTCGCCGCCCGCATAGAGGAAGCCTGTCCTGCCGTGACGGTCGTCACCGGTGACCTCACCGCGGAGGGCACGAGCAACGAATACGAACAAGCCGACCGCTTCCTTGCTCACCTGCCAACCGGGGTGCTGCTCGTCGTGCCCGGCGAACACGATGCCCGGAACGGCGGCCTGGCACGATTCGAGGAGGTTTTCGGTACGCGCTGCCCGGTCTACGAAGATGACGCCGTGGTGATATGCGGTATCGACTCCAGCCAGCCCCAGACAGAAGACGACCACGCGGGCAGCCGCGACCTGGCGCGTATCGCCGACGTACTGTCACCTGACCCCAGAGTCCGCATCCTTGCGACGCACCACGGTCCGATACCGTCCCCGGCCACGGGTCGCGAGTGCGGCGTGCCGGACCACGCGGACGATGTCACGGGGTTCTGGGACGGGACTGAAGTTGACCTCGTGCTGACCGGCCACCAGCACCGGCCCTTTGTCCGCCGACGGGGAAGCATGCACGTAGTCGCCGCAGGCACGGCCACGCTGCGGCGGCCGGAGTACCGCTCGTTTCCCTCATTCAACGTGATAGCTGTTGGCGCGGAGACTATCCGCGTGCAACTGGTAGACGTTGCCGGCGGCTGGGGCACCCAGACCATCGCCACCAGACCGGTTCGCCGTGAGGCCGTGCGTACTGACGGCTGACGGGAACATCGGGACATAATACCTGGCTCAGCCAGCGCCCTGCTTGACCGCTTCCGTCCGCGCTTGCGCGGTGTCAGCACCAGGCCCGTCTGCGCCTCCAACGCTCTGACGAAGTCTCGGTCGCCCAGCGGACGACCGGTGCGCAGACAGTGCCTGAGGATGCTTGTCTGGAGTGAGTTCAGACCGGTAGCAAAACACTCCTGCCAATCACTAACCCGCTCAAGCAGTCGAAGAAGACCGGCTGTCTGCGGTTACCGCGCTGGGTGCATCGGCGGTTTTCCGCGGCACGAAGATTGAGCGCGCCGGCTGCACCGTCGCTTCGGCGACGAGCCGTTTCACGCCGCGCTGCAGGTG
>CAZQFS010000008.1:0-5535 GCA_964592755.1 uncultured bacterium
TTCCCCAATCCCGAGATTGACTGCCGCGAAGAATACGAAGTCCGAACAGAGGGCCAGGCAGCCCGAAGCACACCCATCCCTGCGTGCTTTTCGTGGCTCGGTGTCGGGTTCCGGGTCCTTCGCCGCGCTTGACCCAAGCGGGATTGGTGTTACGATTCCCAAATGCGTAACACTCAGGTTGACGGCGAATCGGGCACGGTTCGGTTCAGCGTCTCGATGGAACCGGAGCTGCTCGCCCAGCTCGACCGGCTGGCCACGGGCGGCCGCACGCGTTCCAAGGTCGTGCGCGACCTGGTTCGCGACCGCCTTGCCCAGACCGCACTCGAATCGGGCAAGGGTCTGGTTGTCGGTGTGCTGACCTACGTGTATGACCACGGCCAGGCTGACCTTGCCCGTCGGCTCATGGACGTCCAGCACGAATGCCACGCCGCGGTTGTCTCCTCGACTCACGTTCATCTTGACCGCCACGACTGTCTCGAGGTACTGATACTGCGCAGCCCGGCCCACCGACTGCGCGCGCTCGCCGACAGTCTGCTGGCACTCAAGGGCGTGCGCCAGGGTCACCTGACCTTGACCCCGGCCCGCTGCCCTCTTGCCCGACAACACCACCATTAGAAAAGGACCTCTGTGAACCTGCTCTCCTGTCTGCTTCTCTTGGTCATGCCGGCCGATTCGTCGGTGCTGACCGTTGACGAAATCGTGGTCACCGCGGAGCGCGTGCGCCACCCGGTGCGCGACGTGGCCGCTTCGGTGAGCGTCCTGACCGCGGCCGACCTTGAACGGACCATCGCCCGCACCGCAACTGCGGCCCTTGGGGACCTGCCCGGCGTGTTCGTGCAGCGGACCGGTCAGTTCGGCCGTACCGACCTTGACATCCGTGGCACCGGCGACCGAGGCTGCCGCATTCAGGTTCTGGTTGACGGCCGGCCCGAGAAGATGCCCATCTACGGCTGCGTCGTTACCCATACACTGCCGCTGAACAATGTCGAGCGCATCGAGGTTGTACGCGGGCCGCTTTCGGTGCTGTACGGGTCGGATGCGATGGCCGGGGTGGTCAACATCGTCACCCGTCGAGCCGAGCAGCCGCTGGAACTCGGAGCCCGCCTTGACTACGGTTCGTTCAACACCCGCCACGGCACGCTGACTGCGGGCACTCGCGGGGACCGGTTCCACCTGTTGGTCTCCGCGGACAAGGCGATGTCCGACGGCCACCTACCCAACTCGCAGTACAACGGCAACGATGCCTCACTGCGCGCCGGGTACGACTTGAGTCCGACCCTGCAGTTCGACTTCACCGGCAAGTACTTCACCGGAGTCAAGCACGAGCCGAAGCGCGCAACCGACCCTGAGACGCTTGTCGCAACCGGCTGGAACCAGTACGACCGCGGCGGCCTGGACTTGACCGCGACAGCCGGCACCGAATCGTTCGGCGGCTTCGCCAAGCTGTATCGTACCTTTGGCGAGCACCAGTTCAGTGACGGCTGGCACTCGACCGACTTCACCAACGGCGCAAACCTGCACGGCCATCGCCGGTTCGCATTCGGCAACCTGGCCCAGGCCGGCATCGAAGCCAGCCAGCTCGCGGGCACATGGATTAAGTCCGACACTAACAAGTCGTCCTGGACCCGGCACCAGGCTGCCGGCTTTTTACAGGACGAGCAGACCCTGGGCCCGGTCACGGTCAACGCCGGTCTCAGACTGAGTTGGGACGACATCTCCGGCGTGGCGCTCTGCCCAAAGGCCGGGCTGGTCGGCCGCGTCACCGGCACGACCACGCTCCGTGCCAGCCTTAACCGCGGGTTCCGCTATGCTCCGCTCAACTACACCTCCGTGTTCCCGCCGAAGAACGAGGACCTGAAGCCCGAGGTGTCATGGAACTACGAAATCGGGCTGAACCAGCGGCTTGCTCACGGCCTTTCGGCTGACGTCGTGGGATTCATGTTCCGCGGGGAGAATCTCATCGGCACCGGCACCAATCTCAACCCGCCGCCGCCCAGGCAGTTCCAGAACCTGGGCAGCTTCCTGTTCCGGGGCCTGGAAGCAGCGCTTCAGTTCCGCCAGGGCTGGTGGCGCGGCAGCGCCGGCTACAGCCTGACCGATTTCGGCGCAAACACCCGCGCCCGGGCCGGCACCAAACTGAACCTGTCGGCCGGCATCACCATGGCGCGCCTCGACCTTGACCTGGGTTTCAATCATGTCGCTCGCTACTTTGCCGAGGACAGTGCCAAGTCGCCGATTCCTGCTTACTACACCGCTGACGCGCGTGCCGGCTACCGTCTGCTGAGCTGGCTTGGGGCTTTCGCATCAGTCGAGAACCTGCTCGACCGGCAGTACGACAACTTTGCCGACCTGCCCGGGACCCAGGCCGGCCTGTACCGCATGCCCGGGCGTTCGCTCACTGTCGGTTTGAATGTCAGGAGATAGCAACGTGCGAGAAACCGCTGCCCGGCTGCTCTGCCTCCTGGCGCTGGCCGCCGGCTGCTCGCAGCCGACGCGGCAACCGACGGTCATCGTATCCACGACCCTGCTGGCGAGGATTGTCGAGGCGGTCGGCGGCGACGCTTTTGCGGTGCAGACCGTCGCGCCGGCCGTCGCCTGCCCCGGCCACTTCGATGTCAAGCCGTCAGATGTCATTGCCGCGAGCCGGGCGCGGCTGGTAGTCAATCATGGCTGGGAGCCGTGGTTCTCCAACTTCGTCGCCGCGGTCGACAACGCCACCCGCAACATGAAGGCCAGACCCAGGTTCGTGACCACTGCGACTCAGGGTAACTGGATGATACCGGAAGTGAACCAGGCCGCGGCCAGCGAAGTCGCCGGACTGCTCAGCGAACTGGTGCCGGAAAGCGCCGCGGCGTTCCGCCGCAATCTGTCGCGCCACTCCAGTGCCGTCGATTCGGCCGCCCGCAAAGCCCGGGAACTCTTTGCCGATGTCCAGATGCCGGCCATTCTCGCCGCAGACAAGCAAGCGCCTTTCCTGCGCTGGCTCGGCTTCCGCGTCGTCGCCGAGTACGGCCGGACCGAAGACTGCACTGCCCAGCGACTCGCCGAACTCGCCCGTGTCGCCCGCGACAGCTCTGTTGCGCTGGTTGTCGACAACCTTCAGTCCGGGCCGGAAGCCGGGCTGCCCCTGGCGCAGGCGCTGGGTGTGCGCCACGTCACGCTGACTAACTTCCCGCTCGACCGCAGCTACGTCCCGACGCTGCTCGACAACGCGCGTCTGCTCCGGGCCGCGCTGGAACAGCCGAACTAGGAAGCCGGCGGGCGCGGGTCGGTCGTGCCCGCGCGCCGCTCGGGAGATGCGGGACACAATACGGGGAGATGCGGGGACATAATACGTGATTTCTGGTTGTCAAGACTAGGGTAGTCGTGGACAACCGCCTGTTCCGTGGTCATGTTGTCAATGGACCGGAGCGGCACAAGCCAACGGCATCTACTGCCACCGCCTGGACGCGCCGGGATTCAGGGGCGTGAAGAAGGCAGTGCTGATGAGATGAGGCAGTAGACAGGACACAGCAGACAGTAGACAGAATACAGCATAGAGCATACAGGACACAGGATACACCGCCTGCAGGGCAGGGTGGCAGGAGGTGAATCCGCCATCCTGCCCTGGTTCGTGTCGGGCTGGGCTGGAGCGTTGCCGGCCCGGGTTCCGGAGCTAGCAAGGGAACTCGACTCGCATCCAGCCTCGCTATGTTATACGTCCAAAGGGGGCAGATTTGCCGGGGTATCCTGTTGTTTCTTCAACTTGCTCCTTTTCAATGTGTTATATAGCGATACCGGTTCTTGGCGTGGTCCTGGACGCGGCAGGGGGAGCGAATCCGGGAGTCGTTCCCCGGGCTGGGTTCCAAACCGGGTCAGACGCCGGTCGCATCGCCAGGCCGAGCTGCAAACATGCGGCCAGAACCGATGCGAGTTGAGGCGTGATTTGCCGCGGCAGGACCGACTGCGGCCGCGTTGCCGACCGCGCTGCCGGTTGCCGAAGCTGCTCTGCCGCCGGTTCTCCTGCCACGTGCGTGAGCGGGCCCGAGGTCGGTCGTGTCGTGGCGGGTCACGACGGCCGCGATTGCGGTCGCACCGTGCCGGTGTCTGCCTGTGGTGTCAAGCCGCAGCTTGCGCCCTGACGAATCGCGTGTCTGCCCCGGGCCTCGCGGGAACGCCCGAACTAAGGAACCGGCGGGAGTGAGTCGGTCGTGCCCGCGCGTCGCACGCGCACAACGCGGAACCCGACATTGATGTAGACGTTGGAAGGGTATTGCGGGTAGCGGTAGTCGCTGCGCACAAAATCGGCTTCGTCGTCCCACGAACCGCCTCTCAGGACGCGCGGTGCCTGCGGGTCGGCCTGCGGCGGCTGCTCCTCGCACCATTCCCAGACATTTCCGGCCATGTCGTAGCAGCCGTAGTACGACACGCCGTTGGCATACTTGGTCACCGGCGTGGTGCCGCCGATGCCTGATTCACGGCAGTTGCACTTGGTCTTGTCCATCTCATTGCCCCAGGGGAAGACGTTTCCGTCCGGGCCGCGCGCTGCCTTCTCCCATTCCTGCTCGGTCGGCAGACGCCAGATGAAACCATCCTTGTCGGTGCGCGTTCGCCAGGCGCAGTACGCCAGGGCGTCCTCGCGGGCGACAAGCACGACCGGATGGTGTTCCTTGCCTTCGGGATAGCGGCGGCTTCGCCAGTTGTAGCCCTCGGCCCATTCGGCCTCAACTCCGGGCGCGCGATGATTCGGGTTGGCACTGACAAACTCCTGGTACTCGCGGTTGGTCACCGGGAACACGCCGATTTCGTAATCGTAGTCAATCGTTACCGGCTGCTTGTCCGGGCCGCAGAGGAATCGGCCCGCGGCAACGCGCGCGAATCCGCCGTCAACGCGGACCTCGGGCCGCCGTACGTCAAGCTCGTCCTCCTTGAAAGTCGCGGTCCGCGACAAGGCAAGGTAGCTGAGCACCACCGAACGGTCCCTGGGCAGGGACCGGACAATCGTCCGCAGGGCCGGATTGGTGACGATCGGCGCCTCAATAGACAGACCGGCGAGAGCGCTCTGCATCGGGGCCGAACGCAGGTCAAGCTCGTCAATCCGGGTGCCGCCCGCGGCCTCAAGCCGGGTGACCGCCTGCTCGACCCGCTCGGGCAGGTCCGGCTGGGCCTCGAGCTGCCGGTAGTATTCGCGGTAGGCGTATTTCAGGACCGTGAAGGCGACCGCGTGCTCTTCGCTGATACCGACCCCGGCCGCATCGGCCAGTGCGAGCGTCAGGTTCAGCTCGTTCACCAGTCGTTTGATGCGCCGAGGATTGCGGCCGAGGCTCTCAACAATCGGCCCCGAGTACGTCCTGAGTGCCGGTACGCCTTGACACCAATCCTGAAGATACTGACCGGCTTCCTCCGGCTTGAGCGGCGGCAGGGTGAAGCTGACGTCAATCACTTTGTCCAGGAACTTATCCGCCTCGTAGGTTTGCTCGGTATCGGTCCGGTCGGCGTAGGCGAGCCGGATGGCCGACTCGACCCCGGCGTGGGTCGCGCCCGCCTCGAAGGTGA
>CAZQFS010000008.1:5545-40859 GCA_964592755.1 uncultured bacterium
ACGAATACACAGCCCGGCCGGTCGAGGAAAAGCTTGAGCCCGGAAAACGCCTCGACGACCTTGCGCGGCGAACACCGGTCCAGGTCGTCAATGAAGATAACCAGCGCGGCTTTCCGGTCGTCAACCGTGGCATTGGCCGCCGGCAGCTTGCCCTCGACGTAGAGACCAATCAGGTCGTCGAGAAACCGACGGAAAGTCGAAAGATAAGGCAGCCGGCTCCGCTGCGCCTCGTAGTCGGGATTGGCCAGCAGCTCGACCTCGCCTTCGGCCAGCAGGTAGCGGGCAATCGGGCCCAGCGACTTGGCGCCACCGTAGCGCCGACGGAACTCGACCAGCTCCTGCTCCGGACAACTGAACCCGTTCTGCCGGATGGTGCGAAACACCTCCTCAACCAGCGCGGTCAGCACCGACTCGTCGTCTCGTGTCTGCCAGGCATCGAACTGGACGGCACGGCAGCGGCGGTGTCCGGGCCTCTCCTGAGCCAGATTCGGATTCTGCAGGACCGTCTGCATCAGGGTCGTCTTGCCCGCGCCCCACTGGCCGTAGATGGCAATGACCAGCGGCGTGCGATTCTCAGACAGGGAGACGAGGTCTGTTATCGTCTGAGCATACGACGGAAACCCGAAGCGCAGTCGCTCCGGGTTGCGTTCCGGTTCGTCCGAGACGAGCAGTGCCGGTCGGGCCATGCAGGTAGAGTTGTAACAAGAAACCGTGCCGCTGTCAAACATCCGCACAGTTCCAGAAACGGAAGTCAGCGCGGCGGCCGGCCGCGAATTCCTTCTGCTGCCGGCCTACTGCCGGGCCGGTACGGTGACGATCTCGGTCACGGGAAGCTTTCTTTGTGGGCCGATGCGGCAACCGCCTGCTGCAAGACCGATTCCATCGACGCCGCGGCGCGGTCCCAGGTCCACTGCCCGGCCCAGGCCACTGCCTGCTGACCCAGCTTGCGGCGCAGCGGCTCATCGGCAAGCAGCCGGTCGAGTCTTTCGGCCAGGCCCGCGATGTCACCGTAGTCGTACATCAATCCGTTCACGCCGTCGCGCGAGGAATCGACCAGGCCGGGTGAACGGGCGACCACCGCCGGTGTCCCGCACGCGTTCGCCTCGAGCACAATCAGGCCCCAGCCTTCTTTGACCGAGTTCTCGGTCAGGACCACGGCCTGTTGATACCAGCGCAGCTTCTCATCTTCGGGGATGAAGCCTGTGAACTCGACCCTGTCCTCCAGCTCGAGCTTTGCTGAAAGCGCCTTGAGCCGAGGCAGGTCGTCGCCCGTGCCGACGATGACGACGCGGAACATCCTGCCCTTCTCCTTGAGACGCAACGCTGCCCGGAGCAGATGGTCGGTGCTCTTGTACTTCTTCAGCCGGCCAACGTGCAGGATGACCGGACTTGTGGCCTGGTCACCAGGGCCGGGACCTTCCCGGGGCTTGAAGTAGTCCAGGTCGGTGCCGGGCGGAATGACCGTGACCTGTTCAGCCGGTATGCCAAGAGTGACTACGTCCTTCCTGGAACTCTCCGACAGTACCGCGAACCGGCAGTTCCGGTAGGCCCAGGGAATCATGCTTTCGGTCAGGTAGACGTAGGCTGCGAGCGGTGCTGCTGTCTCGCGGAAAACGCTGCTCCGGAACAGGTGCATCAGCAGGGCGAGCACCGACCGCTTCGTGTGCCAGGGCGAGTAGAAAGGGATCTTGTTCAGGTCATCGACGACAACATCTGCCTCGACCTCATCGGCCAGGCGGCTGACATGGCGGCCGGCCGTGAAGTTGAACGTCCACTTGCCGCCCATGCGTATCGTGCGGACGCCGTCGATTACTTCTTCTGCGCACGACCCGGGAAAGCGCTCACACAACAGCGTCACCCGGTGTCCGCGGTCGACCAGGCGCTTGAATACCTCCTGCAGGTAAATCTCAGCACCGCCTGCCAGCGGGTTCCTGATGCAGCGCCAATTGAGAACGAGGATGCGCACGACTCGTATCTTATTGGCAACTGCGGCACGGGTCAAGCTGTCCGGCCGGGCTGAGCCATGACGAGCAGCGCGGCGCGTGACCCACTGCTCCGCAGAATGCGGCAGCAAGCCGCGATTCTCGGCGGACACTTGCAGGCCAGAGCGGCTCACATTGGTCGGCCCGTGCTGCCCATTGTGGACCTGCCAGTTCGACCCACAACCGGTTGTTTGCCGCGTGCTCGGCACGGTTTGTGCAGAAAACAGAGCTGGCGTATGCATGTGCTGTTTCGGCTCGGCCATGTCTCTGCTGCTGGCCCGCCTGCTGGCAGGACTCAGTTCTGTCAGAGGTTCTGTCGGCGACTCGCGTGGAGTGGCGGATACTACACGATACCCTTACCTCTGCCCATGCCTCCGGCAGAGGAGGCAACTGCGCCGCGAATCGCAGCCGAGTTGTTCCGGCGTGCCGCCAGTGTGCTGCCGAGCCGGACACGGCCCGTAGGCTAGCTATCATCGGCCCGACTCAGAAGGGGTGCCTTTCAGGCGGCTGAGTCGGGCCTGTTGTTGTTCTCTCCTTGGTCCCAAGTACGGGAAAACAGACGGTGCCTGGTCGCGCCCGGTCACAAGACCCGGCGGCTGAGCGCACGGTCGAACGACCCGTTGACCAGCTTGATGTACAACTCACGCGGCACCAGTTCTCTGCCGGCCTGCTCGAGTACCGGCTGGGGAATCGAGCCGCGCTCGGCCAGCAGCCGGCCGGCTTCCTCGGCCGCCGCCAGCACATCTCCGACCGGCACGCCGTGCCGGGCCAGGTCCGGAAGCGATGCCGCGTACGGCCGGAGCAGAGCGCCGACGAACTTGCAGCCCATGTTCCGAGAAACCGCCCGCATGTGCGCGACCAGCGGCTCGAAGTTGTCCAGCTCGGTGAAACCGGAGACCGACACGAGCACGACCTTCTTCGTTCTGAGCCAGTCGCGCCTTGGGTGTCGGCAGTGGCCGTCGCGCTCCTCGAACCAGGGCTCGAGCAGGGGCAGCGAGCGGTCAATGAAGGTCTTCATCGTGCCGTTCATACCGTCGACGTAGAGCGGCGTGGCATAGACCGCGACCTCGGCCGCAGCGAGGCGGGCCAGGAGGTCGGCCATGTCGTCCCTCTGCCCGCACTTTCCCGGGGTCACGAGCCAGCAGTTGAGGCACCCCAGACACGGTTTGATTTCCAGCCCGTGCAGGCAGACGAGGTCCACGTCGGCGCCGGCCTTGCGCGCGCCGGTCAGCAGGCTTGAGAGCACCAGTCCGGTGCCGCCTTTGTCCCGGCGCGGACTGCTGTTGACGGCGAATATCTTCACCGGGCCTCCGCCGAGGCGACGTGGGTCTTAACCTGGGATGCAACCATGCATCGAGATTGTGCCCGAATGCGGCCGGTTGTCAATCTCCGCCCGGCCGCGGCAGCGCGGACTTGCGCCGCCCGGCCGCCTGGGTATACTGCTCAGAGCATCCAGATGCGCTGCCGCGACACCTTCTCCGGTTCATCGGCCCGAACCCGGGCCGGGCAACAAGCCAACGCCGCCCGGTCGTCCCCGACCCTGACCAATGAGTGACGATACGGGCAGCCAGCGACCGGTCGTGGTGGTGGTGGACGACGTCAAGGCCAACTACGACAGCCTGGTCACCGCGGTCCAGCAGTATGAACAGGGCCGTCTCGCTCGCGAGTTCGAGTTTGTCTACGCCGATTCCTATCCCGAGTTGAAGCGCTGGTATCAGACCCATCCGGGCCGGTTCGTCTCCCTGGTTGTCCAGGACATTGACTTCAGTCTTGCGCGGGAACGCCGCAGTCTCGTGGACTACCCGGAGATTCTTCGTCGCACCGGCCGGAAGGGTGACCCGCTCGCGGTCCAGGGCTTTCTGATTTATGCTTACCTGCGCCAGGAGAACGTTGACCGCACCAGTCCGGTGCTCTTTGTCTCGTGCCGGATCGGCGCTGACGAGATAACCGAGTTCTCATCTCTGCTCATCAACCCCGGCTACGGCAACTGCGCCTTTGTCTCCGAGGACGTCTCCGGGCCCGACTACTACCGCCAGGTCTGCTCGAGCATCGACACCCAGGCGCTGCGTCCGCTCGACGAGAACGGCCAGCGCCACTGGCGGGAGCACCACCATATGGTTGTCGGCCGCACGCGCCGAATGGCCCATCTGGTCTACGAGATTCAGCGCATCGGCCCGACCAGCGCCACCGTGCTGCTGCTCGGCAGCACCGGCGTCGGCAAGGAGCTTGTCGCCAACGCGCTCCACCGCCTGAGCCCGCGTTTTGACGGTGAGCTGAACGACTATCCGCTCACCGTCAACATGGCGGCGTTGGACAGGAATCTCATTGAGGACGAGCTGTTCGGCCACGACCGGGGCGCGTTCACCGGTGCGCAAGACGAGCGCGCCGGCATTCTCGAAGCCGCCGACGGCTCCAGCGTGCTGCTCGACGAAATCGGCGAGCTCGACCATGACACCCAGACCAAGCTCCTGCGGGCCATCGAGTACCGGCGCGTCAAGCGCATCGGCAGCTCCCGGGAGAAGGAAGTCGACATCCGCATCATCGCCACTACCAACCGGACCGTGCAGGAGCTCCAGACCCGCTTTCGGCCCGACTTCTATGCCCGTCTTGTCCAGCACTGCATCCCGGTTCCCTCGTTGCGCGAACGCTGGCAGGGCGAGCCGTCAGTGGTAGTTGAAGACGACGTCGACGCGGTCTTCGACTTCGTCATCGAGCAGATGAACCGCGACCCGCGTCACAAGCGCCGGCTCACACTCGAACGTGCCACCGCCCGCTTCATCCGCCAGCTCGTCCAGCAGTACGTTGACGGCGGCAACACCATCTTCGACGGCAATGTCCGCAGCCTGCGCAACATCATCGAGCGCGCCTACGAACGCGCCCAATACGACGGCAGCCATCACATCAGCCTGGGCCACGTCATGCCTACCCTGGGCATCATCCGCATCATGAACCTGAAAGCCGAAGCCAGGCCCGGCTCGGCCACGTCACTAGAACAGATTGTCGGCAGCCTGGACCTGCGTGCGGTGGAACGCCGCGCCATCGTCGAAGCGCTGGCCAAAACCAACCAGCACCAGACCCAGGCCGCTGAGCTGCTCGGTATCCATCGCGACACCCTGCGCCGGAAAATGGCTGATTTCGGCATCGAGTAGCTGCCGTATATTGCGCCCTACTGCCGTATTTTGCGGCAGGGCTTGAGCCAATTCCCTCAGGACTAACTTCTGGTTGCCAGACTAACCGACGTATATATGTAACTTACTGATTGATGCGTCTTTCGTTGTGGCTGGTATGATTCGTGCTGTTGGACTACGTGGATACCCGTACGGAAGCATGGGGTCAGGAGATTGAGACCGAGCCAGCCTAGAGCTCGAAGGTGATGAGAGCTCGTTCTGGTTGCCAGTCGCGTCCTCGATGAGGCCGAAATGCGCGGTGCGCCCGTACCCACGGCGCACCGCGCCTGGTTTTCTTGTCTGGTCAGGTCCTGAACGTTATTGACAGACGAATGTTCTCGTCTACTCTGTAGTCCCATGAAGCGACATCGAATCCGCGCCTCCGGTCAGGCCCCGGCGACGCGCAAGACAAGGTCCGAACCTGTGGCCGCGGACGACGCCTCCTTGCGCGTCCCGGCCGACAAGCTCTGCTGGCACTGCTCGCTTGCGCACCTCGACTTCAAGACCACTGACGACATCAGCCTCTCAGGCGAGATAGTCGGCCAGCGGCGGGCCGTGGATGCCCTGCGTCTTGGCCTCGAGGTGGCCTCCACCGGCTACAATATCTTCGTTACCGGTCCGGTGGGAACCGGCCGGACCACGACCGTCAGGAAGCTGCTGGAGTCAGTTGCCGACCGCCCGGCCCAGCTCGACGACAAGTGCTACGTGAACAACTTCAAAGACCCTGATTCACCGCGCCTGCTCCGGCTGGCCGCGGGCAAGGGCCGCGAGCTGCAGCAGGACATGGACGCGCTCGTCGATTTCCTGGTCAAGAACGTCCCGACGCTCTTTGAGAGCGATACCTACCAGCGCCGGCGTCAGGATATCGTGGATGGCTTCAAGGAGCAGGGCAGCGAACGGGTGCGGGAGTTCGAGCGGAGGATTGCGGCCGAAGGTTTTGCCTTGGTTCAGACCGCGCCCTTTCTGCGGCCAGAGCTCGCGCCGATTGTCGAGAAACAGCCGGTGAAGCTGGATGACCTGCCCCGTCTTGTTGAAGAAGGCAAACTGACCAGCGACCGGGCCGACGAGATACGGGCCAAGTACCGGGAGCTGGCCGATGAGCTCTCGGCAATCTTCAAGGATATTCGTGAGCTCGAGCGCCTGGCTCGCGAGGCGTTGCAGGACCTTGACCAGAACATCGTCCGGCCCGTGCTCGAAGAACGTCTCACCGACATCGCCGAGAAGCAGGCCGCGGCCAGCCCGCCGGCCGGGCAGGAAGACGGTGTCAGGGAGTACCTGGGCGAAGTCCAGGAGGCGGTGCTTAAGTCGCTCGACCTGTTCCGCCAGAAGCCGCAGGAGAAGTCCGCGGCCGATTCGCCGGCCGACCCCTACATTGACTTCCGCGTGAACGTGCTCGTTGACAACACCCCGCCCGCGGGTCGGGCCACCACCGTACCGGTCGTCTTCGAGACCAATCCTAACTACAAGAACCTGTTCGGCTCAATTGACCGAGCTTGGGAACGCGGCGGACAGTGGCGGGCCGATTTCTCCCGCATCAAGGCCGGCTCGATACTGCGTGCCGACCACGGTTTCCTCATCATCAATGCGCTTGACGCTCTGACCGAGCCGGGCGTCTGGCCGGCCCTGAAACGGACCCTGCGGAACCGACAGCTCGAAATCTCCTCGGGCGACCCCTATGCGGTCCTCTTCGGTACGACCGGACTCAAACCCGAGCCGATTGCCATTGACGTCAAGGTAATCATGATCGGCGCACCGGAAGTCTACCTGCTGCTGGCCGCCTATGACGAAGACTTCAAGAAGATATTCAAAGTCCGAGCCGACTTCGACTGGGTGATGAACCTCGACGAGTCCGCCATCACCGAATACGTCCAGGTCATCAAAGCGCTGTGCCGCAAAGAGAACCTGCGTCCCTTTGACCGCTCCGGGGTCAAGGGCGTCATCGAGTACGGGGTGCGGCTCGCCGGCCGCCACACCAAAGTTTCCACCCGGTTCAACATCATCACTGAGCTTCTCACCGAGGCGAGCCACTGGGCCGAGGTCGCGGGGGCCAAAACGGTCGGGCAGGAACACGTGCAGGAGGCAATTACGCGACGGCGCGACCGGGTGCGCCTCTATGAAGAGAAGCTCCAGGAGCAGATAGACCAGGGCACGGTCTTCATCGACGTCACCGGCGCGGTGGTCGGCCAGGTGAACGGGCTCGCGGTGTATGAAACAGGCGAATACGCCTTCGGCAAACCGGTCCGGATTACGGCCCGCACCGGCGCCGGCTCGGCCGGAATCATCAACATCGAGCGCGAGGCGCAACTGTCCGGGCCGACCCACGACAAAGGCGTTTACATCCTCACCGGGTACCTGCGGCACAAGTACGCCCGGCACCAGCCGCTCGTCATGTCGGCCTCGGTCTGCTTCGAGCAATCCTACGGCGGCGTGGACGGCGACTCGGCTTCATCCACCGAGGTCTACGCGCTGCTCTCAGACCTGTCCGGCCTGCCCATACGTCAGGACCTGGCGGTCACCGGCTCGGTCAACCAGCAGGGTGAAATCCAGCCGATCGGCGGTGTCAACTGGAAAATCGAAGGTTTCTTCGACACCTGCAAGGCACGCGGTCTGACCGGGACACAGGGCGTCGTCATCCCCAAAGCCAACCTGCCCGAGCTGATGCTCCGGCCCGATGTGGTCGAGGCCTGTACGCAGGGCAAGTTCCACGTCTATGCGGTCAGCACGATTGACCAGGGCATCTCCCTGCTCACCGGCGTGCCCGCGGGCGAGCCCGACAGCAAAGGCAGGTACGCGCCTGACTCGGTCAACGGCCGAGTGATGAAACGGCTCACCGAGCTGGCCGAGCACTATGCCCGGTTTCGCAACGGCGAGAAGGCCCCGGCTGCCGAACGAACGCGCCGTCCGCGAAGACGCACCCGCTGACGCCGGGCCGACCGAGCGCCTGCCGGCATGACCCGAAAAGAGCGAGTCAAGGCGACGCTGCGGCAACTTCAGGACAACGGGGGGTGGGACCTGGGTGGGCAGTTACTCCTCGAACAGGGCGCGGGCAAAGGCGGCCGGTTCGAATTGCTGGAGGTCGTCAATCGTCTCGCCCGTGCCGACGAACCGAATCGGTACGTTCAGCTCCATCGTGATGGGCAGCAGGATTCCGCCTTTGGCTGTGCCGTCGAGTTTGGTGACGATGATGCCGGTGAGTCCCAGGCGCTCGTGGAAAGCCTGGGCCTGACGCAGGCCGTTCTGTCCGACCGTGGCATCCACCACGAGCCAGACTTCGTCCGGTGCGCCCGGTCTGAGCTTGCCGCAGACCCGCTGTATCTTGACGGCCTCGTCCATCAGGTCTTTGCGGGTGTGAAGCCGACCCGCGGTGTCGAGGAGCACGATGTCGAGGTTGCGGCTCAGCGCCTTCTGCACGGCATCGAACGCCACGGCGGCGGCGTCCTGGCCCTGGGCTGAGGAGACGATTTCGACCCCGGCCCGGCCGGCCCAGATGCCGAGCTGTTCGGCCGCAGCATCGCGGTAGGTGTCGGCCGCGGCCACAACGACGCGCCTGCCTTCCCGTTCGTAGTGGCGGCAGAGCTTGCCGACGGTCGTTGTCTTGCCCGAGCCGTTGACCCCGACGAGCATGATGACCAGCGGAGTGGTCCCAGGAGTATGGGTAAGAGGGGCGGAAGTGAGCAGGCGGGTTATTTCGGTTTCGAGCGCTGCCCGGCGGTCGCCACCGGCACGCACGACCCGGTCCAGAAGCAGCCCGGTCGCCTTTGCGCCGACGTCCATGGAGAGCAGCAGCTCCTCGAGTTCGGACGTGTCCGCGGCAACAAGCAGCCGCCGGAATGCCTGACGGGTCTTTGCCAGCCCGGTCTTAAGTCGGTCGAAGAAGGTCGCAGCCATGGGTGAGGAGTCCCAAGTCAGAGGTGCCGCGTCAAGGAGTGGCGGAGTCTATGCCGGCGCGGGTTCGGGCTCGGCCGCAGCCCGGTATCCGGCGAGTCGAACCGAGATGAGCTTGGAGATGCCCGGTTCTTCCGCGGTGACGCCGAAGACTACGTCGGCCCGTTCGACCGTCAGCCGGTTATGGGTAATGATGACAACCTGGGTGGTTTGGGCAATACGGCGCAGGTAGTCGGCGAATCGCGCCGCGTTGGCGTCGTCGAGCGGGGCGTCAACTTCGTCGAGGAAACAGAAAGGCGCCGGCTTGACGCGGTAGAACGCGAAGAGGAGCGAGACCGCCAGCATCGCCTTTTCGCCGTCGGACAGTTGTTCGAGACGCTTGGGGTTCTTGCCGCGGGGCTTGGCCACGATGGCGATTTCCGATTCGAGCGGGTTGGCTTCATTGACCAAGACAAGGTCCGCCTCGCCTTCCAGGAAGAGCTCCTTGAAGACCTGACGGAAGTGGTCGCGCACGCCGGAGTAGGTCGCGACGAACTGGTCACGGGCGTGCCGGTCAATCTCGGCCATGGACTGCTCCAGGTTCAATCGGGCCGAGCCGACGTCTTCTCGCTGCTGGCGAAGCTTGCTCAGGTCCTGCTTTTCCCGCTCGTACTCCTCGCCGGCAAGCTGATTCACCTGGCCCAGTGCCAGCAGCCGCTGGCGTACGCCAGCCAGACGCGCCCCGGCATCGGGGAGCTGGGTCGGCTGGTAGCTTGCGATGTCTGCCCCGCAGCTCGTGCGCGCTTCATCACTGATGGCGGCGACGCGCAGGGTGAGTTCACGGAGCTTGAGTCGCTGGTCGAGCAGCAGGGTCTGCTGCTGTTCCTGGCCGGCGCGCAGCTCAGCGAGGTTCCGGTCCAGCGTCTCCTCGGCCCGGGCCAGGTCGGAGAACTGCAGCCGTTCGAGCTCCGCCTCCAGCAGCGTCAGCTTGCCTCGGGCCTGCTCAAGCTGAAGCGAGCGGTCGTCGACCTCCCGCGTCAGCGCGGCGACCTCGTCATGATGCCCGGCGGCCGCAAGTTCAAGCTCGGAGATTCGGCGGCGGGCCTCGTCAATCTGGCGTTTGATGAACGCGTTCTCGGTCTCCAGCCGCGATACTGTCTCGCGGGTACGGCTCAGTCCGGCCAGCAGTTCGGCCGAGCGCTCGAGCCCGATGCGGACTCGCTGTTCCTGCTCGGCCACGTCGCGGCCGGACTGCTCCAGGCGCGCGGTGGTCGCTTCGAGAAGAGAGGAGTTCTCGGCAAGCTGCCGACCGACTTCCTCAATACGGCCGGTAGTGGTTCCGGCATGAGCGTCGTTGGTCCGTGCCCGGGCCTTGAGCCGCTCCTGCTCGCGCTGCAACTCGTCGAGCTGGGCAGAGACCGCGCTGCGCAGCGCATCCTGGGTGTGGGCCTGGCGTTCGAGGTCGGCAATCTCGGCCTCGCGGCCGCAGAGGTCGCTTGAGAGCTCGTCACTTCGTCGGGCGAGTCGGGCCTCTTCGGCCGCGAGCCGGGATGTCTCGGTTTCGATTTCGGCGAGGCGGCGGACATGCTCGTCTCCAAGGCGCACCGCACCGAGCCGGCCCTGACCTGAGCCGGCACGCACGAGCCGGCCGTCGCTGAACCGGCACCAGCCGTCCCGGGTCACGAACGACCAGCCCGGGTTGGCTGAGGCCAGCCGGTCAAGGTCGGCAACACTGGTGGCGACAAGACAGCGCCGAACCATGGCCCGCAGCGGCTCCGGCGTCAATGGGTCGAACTCGACGTACTGGGCCAGCGGGGCCAGCACCGCATCGTCCTCGGGCAGCTCGGGCAGCTCGGCCGGGGCCGCGGGAGCGAGGGGGAGGAAGCCAAACAACAGGTCCGGCCGCACTCCGGCCAGTTCGGCAAATCGTTCCGACTCCGGGCCGACGGTCGTCACGAGAAAGTCGGCCACGGCATGCAGCGCCGCCTCAAAGGCGCGCTCCCACTCAGGTCGGACCTGGAGGAACTGGCTTACACCGCCCAACAGCGTGTCGCCAAGAACCTGCCGGCAGACCTCGGCCTGCTCGGCGCCGGCCTGCGACCGGAGCACGGCGAGCTCCTTTTCGCGCCGGACGCGTTCCTGACCCAGGCGGCTCAGCGCGGCCCGGACTTCCTCCCGCCGCTGGCTGTGGCTTGCCAGGTCGGTGCGCAGGGTCTCGCTGCGGCGGCAGTTGGCGGTGACGTCCTCCTGGAGCGCGGCCCGGGCTGCCTCGGCTTTCGCGAGCTCGGCCCGGGCCTCGGTGAGCCGGGCGTCGAGGGCGGCACGCTCCTCGGTCAGGCGTGCCCGCTCTTCGGCCTGGTTCTCCCTCGACGCTTCGAGTCGGGCGAGCTCGGCCTTGAGCGCAGACTGCTGTTCCAGCAGCTCCTTGAGCTGGTGCTGCAGCGCCGCGTCGTGGGTTTTCAGATTGTACAGTTTCTCTTCCTCGGCCCGGGTGTCGTTCCGCGCGTCTTCTAGGGCCTGCTGGTCCCGGGCCAGTTGGTCGTTTGCCGCAGCAAGGCGGGCGATGGTCTCGGCAAACGCCCGCTCCAGGCCGGCCGTGCTCTCCTGCAGGGCTCGGCGCTCCTCGGCAATCCTCGCCGCCGCGGCATTGAGGAAGTCAATCCGCTGCCGCGCGAGCAGGGTCTTTCCCTCGAGCTCGGCGACCACCTGGCGCTGTTCGTGCACCCGGCTTGCGGCCTCGTCCCGGCTCGACTGCAGGTCCCGCAATCGGGCCCGCTGCGCTTTCAGTTCCTCATCGAGCCGGTGGATTTCCGCGACGCGGGCCGATGAAGCCTGCTCCAGCGCCTCGGCATCGGCCTGGGCCCGCGCTGTCTCGCGCACCAGTTCGACGTACTCCTCCTTGAGGGCGGCCATCCGCAGGCTGTTCTCCTCGGCCTTGAGCCGGGCGTAAGCTCGGAGCCGGGCGGCCTGACGGGCCAGACTGCGAACCAGACGCTCGCGCTCGGCAATGATGTCGTCAAGGCGCAGCAGGTCCGACTCGGTCAGGGCCAGCTTGCGCTGGCACTCCTCCTTGGCGTCCTGGTACTTGGCCAGGGTCGCGGCCTCCTCGAACATCTTGCGGATGTTGCCGGAGATGATTTCGCGCATCTGGCGCAGGTCGAAAATCGAGTAGGCGCGCGTGCCGGTGCCGGACGACAGGAATACTTCCTGGATATCCTTGAGCCGGCAGGGCTGGCGATTGAGGAAGTACTCGCTCTCGCCCGACCGGAAGTAGCGGCGCCGGATTTCAATCTCGGCCCCGAGTTCGGAGTTCTCCTCATTTGCCAGGACGAGCCGGACCTCGGCATAGTTGGTCGGCGGCGCGGTCGCGGTGCCGCCGAAGACCACGTCCTCGGTCCGGCCGCAGCGCAGCAGGGAGAAAGACTGCTCGCCCAGGACCCAGCGCAGGGCGTCGAGCACGTTCGTCTTGCCGCAGCCGTTCGGCCCGATGACCGCGTTGATGCCCGAGGAGAAACGCAGCGTCGCCTTGTCCTTGAAAGACTTGAAGCCGACAAGCTGCAGCTCTCTGATGTGCACGGTGTGCAACTATAGAAATCTCGTGTGCCCAAGTCAACAGCAGCTTCGCGGCAGTTCTGCCGGCACCGCGGCACACGAACACGCAAGGCGGGCGTTTCGGCTCGCGCCGGCCGAGTTCCGACTGCCCGCCTGCCATCGATGTCTCCCCGGTGCGACTGGAGGTCCCGCAAGCTCCGGCCGCAAGGCATGAGCAAATCGTCCGACAGCCAGCATCGTGTCCCAGGCCGCTGCCGGACCGCGGGCAGCGGAGTTCTAGGGCGCGGGAGCAGAGGAAGGCAGAAGGGGCTGATTGTCGCCGGACAGGGACCAATGGCCTCGGTCGAGCGCGGGCATCTGCTCATGCCTTCCGGACTGCTGTCTACTCACCCGGCCGGGAGCTAGAACTCGCTCTCCCAACAACGCCGCGCAATCCGCAACCGCACCTCACCAGCCGCAAGGCCCGGCTCTACCGTCTCGAGTAACTCACCGCCGTGCCTTTCCATAATTCCCTGCACTTCCTCGGGCAGGAAACGTGTAAGCTGGGCATAGCCGTGACTGTCGCCCATGGGCCGGCGCCTGTAGTAGTAGCGCAGCGGATAGACGACATAGAGCCAGTCTCTGGCCCGGGTCACGGCAACGTAGAACAGGCGGCGTTCTTCCTCGATGCCCTCGTCGTCTTCGGTAGCCATGTCTGAGGGAATCATGCCGTCGGCCGCGTGGATGATGTAGACGACCTTCCACTCGCAGCCCTTGGCCGAGTGCATGGTCGAAAGCACCAGCCAGTCTTCGTCTTTATGCGGCACGCCGGCAATATCGGCGGTGGAGTTGGGCGGGTCAAGGGTCAGGTCAGAGAGGAAGTTCTGGCGCGACCGATACCGCCGGGCCACGACCTCCAACTGCTCCAGGTCGCGCAAACGCGGCTGGGGATTGTCGTAGAGCCGAGGCACGAACTCACCGTAGAACGCGCGCACCCGCTCAACCTGGACCGCCACGGGCAGCGGCTTGGCCCCGGACAGCGACTCCAGCACTCCGGCCAGCTCCTGAAACTGGTCCCGGCTGGCCGGAGGCATCGTGATGTCCTTGAGCTGAGCCAGGTCGAATCGGCGCGCCTCCAACTGTGCGGTGAACCTTTCCACCGCCTTCGGCCCGACTCCGTCGAGCATCTCCAGTACCCGGAACCACGACACCTCGTCGCGCGGGTTTTCGAGGACGCGCAGGAAAGCCATCAGGTCTTTGACGTGCGCGGCTTCGAGGAATTTGAGTCCACCGTACTTGCGGAACGGAATGTCGCGCCGGGTCAGCTCGATTTCGAGCTGGTCAGAATGATGGCCGGCGCGGAAGAGCACCGCCTGTTCCTGCAGCTTGATGCCCTGCTCCAGGTGTTCGAGCACCCGGTCGCAAACGAACATGGTCTGCTCGTCCTCGTCCCGGCAGACAAACAGCACAGGCTTCTGCCTGCTCTTCCTGCCGGACCAGAGGTTCTTGGTGTAGCGAAACCGGGCCGGTTTCATGACCGCGTTGCCGACGTCGAGAATCGGCTGGACCGAGCGGTAGTTCTCTTCCAACGTGACCACCGTGGTGCCGGGGAACTGGTTCGGAAAGTCGAGGATATTGCGAATCGTCGCCGCCCGGAAGGAGTAGATGGACTGGGCATCGTCGCCCACGACCGTGATGTTCCTGTTCCTCTGGCGCAGCCGCTGGAGGATTTCGGCCTGGATGACATTCGTGTCCTGGTACTCGTCGACGAGGATGTGCTCGAACCGCGCGCCGACGACGTCGGCCAGGGCCGGCTGCTCCAGCGCGTAGTTCCAGAAGAGCAGTAGGTCGTCGAAGTCAAGGACCTGGCGCTCGGTCTTCCGTTTGGAATAATCGTTGAAGATGAGTTTGAGCCCGGCCTCGGCATGCACGCACCAGGGATACTCGCGCTTCAGCACCTTGTCCAGCGGCTCACGCGAGTTGACCACCCGCGAATAGATGGCGCGGATGGTGGCCTTGCGCGGGAACCGCTTATCTTTGGAGTCGAAGCCGAGCCGGGTGCGGATGACGCCGAGCAGGTCGGCCGAGTCGCCCTCGTCCATCACGGTGAAGTCAGGTGAGAGTCCGACGGCCCGGCCGTACATCCGCAGCAGCCGGTTGGCCATGGCGTGGAATGTGCCGCCCCAGACCTTGCCGGTCGAGTGCCGGCAGGCGTGCTGGGCGCGCGAGAGCATCTCCTGTGCGGCACGGCGGGTGAAGGTCAGAAGCAGAATCCGCTCGGCCGGCACGCCCTGGTGTATCAGCCAGGCGACGCGATGGGCAAGGGTATTGGTCTTGCCCGTACCTGCGCCGGCGATAATCAAGAGCGGCCCGTCACCATGCATGACCGCCTGCTGCTGCTGGGGATTCAACCGGCTGAGCCAGGAAGGAGCGTCAGACATCACCGGAGTATACAGCATCCAGCGCCAGGAATACAGGGCAGAATTATCCCTCTGACCCTGCTTGAAGCAGCGGGCCGGATTGTCCCGGGACTTGTCTCCGGCCGCACGACCGAAGCGGAGCGGGCGTTGCTCCCGCTCCGCTTCACTTGCGTCGGTTCGCCCGCTAGTGCCGGAGCACCAGCTTCTGTACGGTAGTCTCTTCTGCCACGGCCAGTCGCAAGATGTAGACGCCGGCCCGCAGCGACCCCAGGTCAAGGAGCAGACCCGAGGGTGCGGCCGTGAATGAACGCTGCAGCACGCGACGACCGGCAGCATCGAATACGCTGACCTCGACCGGGCCGCGCGACCGGGATTCTGCCGAACCGTTCAGCATGACCGTGGCAACCCCGGTCAGCACCGGGTTCGGGAAGACCGAGAACCGGCTGTTGTCGCCGGCAAACGTCTCGGCGACGACGCCGTTGCGGCTCGGCGTGGCCGCCAACCGGCAGGCCGCCGGATAGGGCACGTACATCCAGAACTCATTGGTCTTGTTGCCTTTGAGCGCGAAGAGCACACCCGAGCCTGCCGCGACCAGGTCGCCGCCCGCCTTCACCTTCTTCTTCTTCAGGGTAGAGCCGAACGACGGCATCGTGTCGAGTTCGTTCCAGGAGTCGCTCTGCGGCAGGTACTGCCAGAACTCCTGGGTGTTGCCGCCTTTGAGCGCATAGAGCGAGTCGGTCAGCCAGGCACCGCTGCCGCCGTCTTTCGACTTCTTCTTTCGACCGAGCCGACCGATGAGCGGTACGCCGGAGCGCAAAGTCTGCCAGGAACCGGCCGCAGCATCGTAAGCCGACAGTTCGTTGTACTTGGCCTTTTGGCAATAGACCTTCCCGGCCTTGTCTGACGCGAGCCAGGAACCCTTGTCGTACTTGTCACGGCCCGAAGGGCCAAGCGGAGCCGGGTTGAGGAACGACCAGGTGTCCGCACCGGCGTCGTACTTCAGGAACTCATTCCGACAGCCTTTCAGCAGATAGATGGCGCCATCATGGCAGACGATGTCGGCCCCGCCCTTGACCTTCTTGTTGGAGGCGCCGAGTGGTACATCGGCTTTCTGATACCACGAGTCCACTGCCGGGTCGTACATCCAGAAGCCCGAGGTGTTGTTGCCCTTGACCGCGAAGATACGGCCTTCCGGGTCAGCGCAGCCCACCGCGCCCTTTCCGGGTTTCTTTGCTTCCCGGCCGTCGGGCCAACTGGCGAGCACCTTCCATGTATCGGTCACCGAGTTGTAGGCGTAGAAATCGGTCTGCTTGTTACCCTTGGCAGCGTAGATGCGGCCGTCGGCCGCGCAGTACGCGAGCCAGCCGCCATCCTTCACGGCCTTGCCCGAAGGGTCGGCAGGCAGCCGGGCTCGTTCAATCCAGCCGTAGCGACCGCCAGGGCTGGTGACCTCAAACCCGCCGCCCAAGACGTCGTTGGCGCGGTTGCCGTCCAGCGCGACCCAGGTCGAGCAGCGGGTCAGGTAGCTGCCTTCCGGATGCGGAAACGGCCAGGCCCGGAATCGAACCTGAGTCGAGTCGCCCGAGCCAAGCTCGGTGACCGCGACCGAGTCACGGTAGACCGAGGAAATGCTGAACCACACGTTGAAACTGACCGGCGTAGACCCGAAGTTGCGCACGACCGCAGCCGGCTGGACCGGTTGCGTGTCGAGGATGCCCTGGGGCCAGGCAATCCGCACAACCCCGACATCCACGTTGCTGACCGTGAAATCCCGGCGCACAACGTCGTTGGCAGGTACTTCATCGGTAGCCAGCCAGGTCGAGCAGCGCGCCTGATACGCGCCCGGCGTCGCGGTCCAGGGCCGGAAGCTGACCGTTGAGTCGGCTGACGGCAGCCCGGCAGCGAGCAGCAGGCTGTCCCGGTACTCAGGCGAGGAGTTGATGTGGAAGTAGACGCGCACCGGCTCGCGCAGCAGCCCGAAGTTGCGCACGACCGCAGCCGGCACCATCGGGCCGGGCGGAGCCGCACCGGCCGGCGTCGTGATTTCGACCACCCCGACATCATGCGGCACGGGGGCATGTATCACCCAGACATCGTGCAGGGCCGCGGGCCGACTGGGATTGGCGTCATTGTCTCCGCCCATCGACACCCGGTACTGGAAGTAGCGGTCCCCGACCGTGGTGTAGGGAAGGATATCAACACTGTCGATACTCCGCTGACTGCTCACCTGAAAAGGGCCCTGCCATGTCTGAAGCGTGCACTGGGCCGGGGTCGGGCCGCTCCGGACATAGAGCTTCACCCATCCGCCGACCGGACTCGTGCCGTTCCACTTCAGCCACTGCCAGTAGGAAGGAACGCCGGCATCGAGTATCGAAGACACCAGCCAGGCGTTGCGCGTGTAGTCGGTGACCAGTCCGTTCTCCCACCAGTGAAACGTGCCGGTCCCGGAAGCCATGATGTCCCTGGTTATCTTGGTCCCGTCGGGTTGCTCACAGAGGTTCTCGACCTCGACCCAGTGGCAGCCACCCCTGCCGCCGTAGGACGAGTCAACCCGAACCAGCGAGAATGTGTTGTAAGGATACTGGCGGAAGTAGCCGATGGCCGAGTAGCCGCCGACCACATCGACATAGCCGTCAAGGTCCATGTCCTCGGCAATCGCCGCGTCGCCATTGGCATGAGCCACGTTCCCGGTGCAGACCGTATGCCGGGTGTAGTTCACACCGGTCCCGTCATTCTGGTACCAGTAGATGGCATAGGTCGAGGACGAACCCCAGACCCGGCAGAGCAGGAGGTCCTTGGCCCGATTCTGGTAGGAGTCGAAGTCGGTTATCCAGATGCCGTCCACCTCACCCTGCGCAAACCCTGACTGCCAACTGGGTGTGGTCGGGAAGACAGTGGCATGACCCGGCCCGCGGTTGAGAAACACCCAGTCGGCCTGGAGCAGGTCAAGGTAGCCGTCGCCGTTCAGGTCTCCGAGCTTGGCCCGGTAGCGCCGGCCCGCGTAGATATCCTCGCGGGCAAAGGTACCGTTGCCGTTGTTGCGCCAGAGCACGACCGGGCGCATGCCGTTGACGATGTCCATGTCGCCGTCATTGTCCACGTCGCCGACATCACAGAAGTTGGTATCTCCGACATGGTCCACGAACCCGACAAACCGCCGGGTGAAACTCCAGTTGCCGTTGTTCTCGAACCAGAACATCGAATCGCCCGGCACAACGATATCCGGCCGGGAGTCATAGTTGAAGTCGCCCACCCAGGTCAGGCAGTACTTGCGGACGTCAACCGAAAGGTCTGTCCGCTGCACAAAACTCGGAGTTCCGGTCTCGACCAGTTGGTTGCGGTACAGCCGAATGCGGTTCAGCCCGTCAATCGCGCCGGCTAGGTCGAAGTCCCCGTCGCCGTCGAAGTCCGCCGAGCGCAGGGCGCCGTGACCGTCGATGTTGCTGTTGTCTTCAACGACATGCTCGGTCCAGTTCGTGACCTCGGCATGGCTGCGGGACATCGTGATGATACGCCCGACCGAACTGTAGACCACGCTGTCTGACCGGTAGAACGCGTTGCCAAAGTTAGCCACCGGGCCGGTGATGCCCGGTCCGCCAGACCAGTCGGTCTGGCTGCTTGTCACCTGGAGCAGCAAGCAGGCGAACATCGCTATCGCCGTCATCTTGTGCTCCTGCCGTATGTTGCAAACTCGAATCGACCCCTGTCTATTGCCATCGTTCCCCTCCCTGGAGGACTATCCACTTTGTCTTACCATTGCCGGTTTTCCCGGCCCCCCTTATGCGCTTGTCGCGGGGCTGGTCAACACCAGCCCGATAGATAATTATACCCGAAGAACCGGGCATCTTCAAGCAACGCGGCAGGCAACCCTGCCTGGTACCAGGCGTCCTGGTCGCCGCGCCGCTGACCAGCCAGTGCTGCCGGCCGGCAAGACTGCCCGCGTCATCGTGCTCATCTCGGACCGGCCGCCGAGGAGGACGCCGCGCACGACCGGCCATGACCAGTGCCAGCGTACGTCGCCAGCGACATCGTCCGGCAGGCACCATCGGCTATGAGACTCCACGCTCGTACCTCGCGGCCGCGGCCTCGACCACTATCTCTCAGTGCCGCTTGAGGGCTTGACTTCACGCGTCATGGGCATAATCTGATTCCCGATGGCGAATGAAAACGACTGCCAGAGGCGGGTTGCGCGAATACTGCACGGCCTCGCCGGCATGAAGCCGCTACAGGAGTTGTTCTGGCGCGAGCTGAACTAGGCGGTCGAGGACATCTATGGCGTCTCTGGTCTCGGGCCGTTTGATGAGTTCTGAGGATTGCAGGTGAACGAGGGCTTCTGCTGGGCCGCGCCGCTCGGTGGGTGCGAAGGCCCCATCACGCACGAGCACCTGGTCTCGAAGGCGCTGCTGGGCAAGAGGCCGTGGCACCGTATCGGCAGCGACTCGAATAGCGGGGACGGTTCAGTGCCCATCAGGTTCGGCGACCTCAAGGCTCACATCCTCTGCGACAAGCACAACAGGGAATTGGGCAGCACTGCGGACTGGGCGGCACTGCGGCTGTTCGCTTGCCTGAGGGATAGTCACCAACCGATGTCGTTACCCGGCTCACGAATCCTCCGACCGCCAGCGGATAGGCGAGTCTCTGGAGTCAACTTCGGGCGCTGGCTGTGCAAGACACACTGCGACCTCATGGTCGCAAACGGGAGGCTACCAGACACCGCCTATGCCTTCTATGCCTTCGCGCGTCCGTTGCCCAGACCGGTTCACTTCTATTTCACGGGACGGGAAGGGCAGCAGCTCCGGCTTGCTGATGACCGATACCCTCGAGTGAGTTGGAGACAGCTCATCAACGATGCCGATCCAGGCGCTGACATCTTCTCCATCTCTTTGGCCGGATTCGAGACGATGGTCTCTACAAAACCATATACCATGCACGGCAGACAAATGGTCGATCGGGTCCGGGAGTTGCAGTGGCGAACGGACCTGGGGATGTTTCGAATTGTGTTCGATTGGACCGGCGAGCCAGCCCTGGCAGCTTCATGACCGAGGAAACCTGCAGGGTCGAAGACGAGATAGACGAGCGGGTGAAGGGGCTGTATGGACTGTGAAAGCCGAGCTTGACTCTGTAAACTCATACATTAACATATGTTGCGGCTGATTCCGATTAGAAGCGGGTCGGCCAGAGGCGTATATGCTCTTGAGCGAGACGGCAGGTGCGAGGCTTTTGAGTTCCTGCGCGGACTGCCCGAGCGCGCGGTGTGCAGTCTCGACGCCGTGTTCCAGCGGCTCGCCGAGGTCGGCTCGGCCGGCAAGGGCGAGGAGCGTTTCCGCCACCTGCGCGGGACGGTCTACGAGCTGAAAGAACATTCGTCCGGAGTGAGGTTGTACTGTTTCCGGCACGGCCGCTTCCTGGTCTGCACGCACGGCAGCGCGAAGCGAGCGGGCAGGGCGCGGTTGAATCAGGAGATTGATAAGGTAGTAAGGCTGTATGAACTCTGCAAGACGGAGGCCATTCTCAAATGACCGAGGCAGGTAACTGGTTTCAGGAGATGCGGGCCCGCCACGAGCGGGACCCAAAGTACTGGGTTGAGTATCTGAAGCTCGTCTTCAGCGAAGACGTCGGCCGGCTGATGGACGAGCGCGAGGTGTCGCAGGCGGAACTTGCCCGCGAGCTAGGCGTCTCACGGGCCTACATCACCCGTCTGTTTCGCGGGACCTTCAATCCGACGGTCGAGACCCTGGTGAAAGTAGCGCTGGCTCTGGATGCCCGCGTTTCGCTGCATCTTCACCCTCGTCAGACCGAGGCCTGTTGGCTTGAAGTACCCGTCGCAGCGCCCACGCCGGAAGCACAACTGTGGGCGGACCGACGGTCGCTGGTATCAATGCCGACTCACCGCGAGGTGCATGATGGAAGCACGAACACCGTTGCAGCTTGAGGCCTTCTTCACCGAGGCCCTGTCCTATCAGGCGCGGCAGGGCTTTGACGCGACCCGGGCGCCACGCGAGAGGGTGGACGTGTCCCACAGCGAGTTCGCGCTTAAGGACGCCCCGAATCACATCATGGTCAGGTTGAAAGTCAGAATCGGGCAGCAGGAGGAATGGAACGCCAGGTGCGAGCTGGAACTGAAACTGGTGGGTTTCTTCCGGCTGCCAGAAGAACTGGACCCCAGACTGAGTGACGCGATGCGAACCCAGAACGCACCCAGCATCCTCTACGGCGTGGCACGCCAGATTGTGGCCGAGACCACCGGCAACGGGCCGTGGGGCAAGGTCTTTCTACCCACCGTGAACTTCGTTGCGATGGCAGCGAAGAAAGCGCCCCCCGTCCGTCCGGCGCGCGCGGCGGCAGACAGTCCGGTCGTTTCCGACCGTCCGGCATCGGCAAAGAGGAAGCCAAGCTGAACGCTCGACCGCAACCGCAGGAAGGCCATGAGCCGCCCGCTTCCGTGCCCTCCGGCATCTGCGACGAGACGATTGCCACGAACGTGGAAATCAAGAAGGTCGAAGACGAGATAGACGAGCGGGTGAAGGGGCTGTATGGGCTGTGAAGCGGCGACTGTGGGCCGGGGCCGTAGGTAGTTATAGTGGTCGAGTTTGACTACGACGGCATAGTCGAGCATACGACCTCGCCAACGCTCGTGTTGGCTGGTCCTGGTTCGGGAAAGACCCACATGCTTGCGGACCGCATCGCCCGGCTCCTGGCCAAGGACGTCGACCCGAGTACTATCACCGCGCTGGCGTTCAATCGCGATGCCGCCTACCAGCTTCGCCGGAAGCTGACCTCTGACTTCAACGTCGCTAGGGACAAGCTCCCACACATCTTGACGATGAACGCCTTTGGTTTCAGGGTCGTGAAGCAATCGCCCCGCAGGCTGGGTCTTCTCAAGGAGGGGTTGGATGTGCAGGACCTGGGGGAGGTCAAGAATCTGTTGTTCAGGGACGCCGCGTTGGCTCAAGGCCTCGCGGAAACAGACGCTGCGGCGGCCGCGGAATGCAAGCAGAACGGTGACTGCAAGGAAGACGACGCCCGCGTTGAGTGCAAGGTGTGCCGGAAGTACCACGAGATCATGGCGAAGTGCAACTTGGTTGACTTCGACGATCAAGTGCTATTTGCGTGCAAGCTCCTGGAAGACGTGGAGGAGTTGCGGAACGCCTGGCTGAGTCAGACTGCTCACTTGCTGGTGGACGAGTATCAGGACATCAACGCCGGACAGCACAGATTGATAGAACTGCTAAGCCGAGACTCACGCGAGCACCTCTTTGCGGTAGGGGATGATGCTCAGTGCATCTACAGTTTCCGCGGCAGCAGCCCGAGGTTCATACGCGAATTCGGCGCAGACTTCCAGGGAGCCATCTGCCCTCCGCTCCCATTCAGCCGGCGCTGCCCGAAGACAATCATGGAAGAGGCGGGACGCATGCTGAAGAGCTTCGACAAGTCGTGGAAGGGGCCGTTTGAACTCGAAAACATGGTTGAGCATGACCACGAACCCGTGCTCAGGCAACTGGCCAGCGAAGTAGGTGAAGCCGAAGAGGTGGCACGGATAGCTGGCGAGTATGCGCCCAAGCACTCGGTACTGGTACTCGCACCCAAGAGGGACTTCTTCCCCGCCATCGCCAAACAGCTTCGGAAGCGGGACGTGGCCTACTTCTGCCCGGCGGGGGAGCTTCCCGACAGGGTGCAGCGCGTCAAGCGATTGGTGGATTGGCTGGGCAAGCCAGACGACGACCTTCTCACCAGACTCGTTGTCGAGGACCTCATGAACTCTGGTGTGAACAGGGTTCCTGGGGCCGCAAAGCCGAAGAACTGCAGCGAAACGACCATTAGGAAGCGAGTCTACACTGAAACCGAGGTCGCGAGGATTTGGGACGTTGTTGGCAGGAACACCAGGTTCCAAGCCGCTTTGCGTGCGTATGCCGGAGAGAGCAGGGAGATTGCTCGTATTAGGGATGGCCTCACTGAACTCCAGAAGTCTCGCGCCTTTCTGGAGCGCCTGCTTGACGTCGACCCCGATGACCAGAAGGAACTGGAGGCGGAACGACACGGAGGCTTCCTGCATCGTCTGGCAGCGTTCTCTGGGATATGGACACTTCCAACGGAACTCGCTGCCGACCTCGCAGACGTGGCCGAGCTTGCGGAGGGGCAGCGATACGGTGGCCCTGGTGCCGTGCAGTTGATGACCATGCGCAAGGCGAAAGGACTGGAGGCCGACATTGTCGTCGTCGTGGGCCTTGAGGATGACCTCGTGCCCAATCGCAAACGCGACGTGGCAGAAGAGGCGAGGCTGTTCTACGTCGCCATGACTAGAGCCAAGCGGGAACTGTACCTGCTGCACGCGTACCGGCGCCCGCGGAACATATCCTACGGCGGCGCTCTCATGGCCAAGCCGCGCTCCAGGTTCCTAGACGCCATCGGCCGCGAGAGTGAATACAAACCGGCCCACCGTCAGTAGCGTGTGTTGTACCAGGTCTGGAATTGAAGAAACGAGACGTGAATGCCGAGAACGAAACAAGGTCAGGCAGCTCATGATCGAGAGGTTGCCCGGATTGCCGCCCAGTATGAACGGCGAGGATTCGACGTAGAGGCCGACCTCCCCGGTCGTCCGAAGCCTCAGTCTATCGGCGGCTACGTGCCGGACATCGTCGCACGGAAGGGAATGGAACGCAAGATAGTCGAGGTGGAGACACAGGACTCGAAGGACTCGGCCCGAGGTGAAGGCCAGAGAAAGGCGTTCAGGGCCGCCGCCGACCGCAGCGAGGACACGACGTTCCGGCGAGTCATCGTCGGTTCATGACCGCGGAGCGCCCAGTCGCTGGCCGAGTTCCTGTGGCAGGAAGAGGAGGCGCATGGCGAGTTCCCGGTCGGGGTATGTAACTGACGCCAATGTCCTGATTGACCTGCACGTCGGATTGCGGACAGGAGAATTGCGATGCATTTGATGTACGTAGACGAAAGCGGCGATAGCGGCTTGCTGCAGAACGGTTCGCCAACGAGATTCTACGCGCTCTCGGGGCTGGTTCTGCACGAGCTGCGCTGGCGACAGTGTCTTGATGACCTAATCGCGTTTCGGCGGAGGCTGCGAGACGATTTCGGACTGAAGTTCCATGAGGAGTTTCACGCCGCCGCGTTCATCAACGAACCGGGCGAGTTGGTGCGCGTCAAGCGGCACGAGCGGCTGAACATGATTCGCCTGTTCGCTCTGCAACTGGCGGCGATGCCGGATTTGAGGGTCATCAGTGTCCTGGTGGACAAGGAGGGCAAGCCGGCCGACTACGACGTGTTCTCAAGCGCGTGGCGGGCGCTGATACAGCGCTTCGAGAACACCATCTCGCACCACAACTTCCCCGGTCCACGCAACATCGACGACCGCGGCATGATTCTCTGCGACCATACCGAGGACGTGAAACTGATGCGGTTGCTCCGCAAGATGCGCAGGTTCAACCCCGTGCCGCACCGTGCTGACATTGGCAGGGGCTCTCGTGACATGCCGCTCCGCTTCGTAATTGAGGACCCGAGCCATCGAGACTCGGCGCATTCCTACTTCGTCCAAGCGGCCGACCTGACCGCGTTTCTGCTGTACCAGCGTGAAGCTCCCGGTGCCTACGTCCGTAAGAAGGGGGCGCGCAACTGGTTCAGCGTCCTGACGCCGGTTCTTTGCAGGCAGGCAGCGCCTGCCGACCCGGACGGGATTGTAAGACTGTGAAAGAAAAAGGGGCCTTGCGGCCCCGGGTGGATCCTACCCCTGGGATGGGCCCAGTCTCAGATCCACCTCGATTATATGACCCCCTGAGCTGTCAGTCAAGGACTGCCTTCTCCCGGTCAGTACTCGGGAGGTAGCATGCCCACCCATGACATCATCGACAACCGGCAGGAGAAGCTGGTTGACCATATCAACCGGATTCTCGGCTCGACCGAGGCGGCCCGGTTTGCAGTCGGGTACTTCTTCCTGTCCGGACTCGAGCCGATTACGGCGAAGCTGGCCGGAGTCAAGGAGCTGCGGCTGCTGTACGACAACTCGACCGACGACGAGGAGAAAGGAAGAATCAGCCTGCTGGAGCGGGCATTCAGCGGTGCCCTGACTGTCGCCGTCAGGTCGGCCGTGAACAAGATGCGCCGGAACAGAATGACCGGACCACCACTGCTCAGGCTACTAGCTGACCTGTACCACGACCACGGCATGAGCACCTGGCTCGAGCGTGCCGGCCGCGGGCAGACCGACGAGGACCTGCCACGCGTGGTCTGTAGCGAAGCCCTGCTGCAGGTAGCTCTGTGGTGTCGAGCGCAAGCATGCAGACCTCGGGTGACTGGAAGCTGCGCGCGGCCAGTCTGCGGGCGTCGGTCTGGAGGCTGTGGATGGCAGGTGCTCGAGGACGGGTGGGAAGCAACGCATGATAGTAATTACTATCATGCCGGTCGAGGCTGCGGCGCTGGTTCAAGCCGAGTTTTCTCAATCGGTTACCGCAGTGAAAGGCCGTTCGCCCTCTCCGGTTCCCTATACTGTTTGCCGAGGGGCTTTGCGAGCGACGTCTTAAGGAGTCTTGATTGCGGTCTTTCCGGCGCTTTCGCCTCAGGTGCAACCAGGGGCTTGGTTTTGGAAGACATCTGCGACTTACGCTCAGGCACAAGCTCAGGCAAGTCCAAGAGCAGTCGGATGCGCGTTCGTGCCGCCAGTTGCTGGCGCGACGCTGTCCCCGGTTCTCCGGGCGGCTATCGCGGCTTTGCCTGTGGCTTTGAACCCGGCGATGACCGCAGGGTCTCTGGATTGGCCGGCTTTCGGTTCTGGTCGGGAGTTCAGGAGCCAGGGCTTGTGACTGGTTGCCCCGTTGCGCAGTAGAGCTGGCTGGGGTCAGTGCCCGGTTGTGTCAGAGCCGGGCGCGGTTTCAAGCCAGCATTCTTTGAGCCATTCGAGCGCACCCGGAGTGTCAATCCAGGCCTGACCCAGGTCCTGGACCACCGCGACCGCCTCGTCATCACCGCGCATGGTTATCCGCGCGGGAACTTCTTTCGGCATGGGCAGGATCCCCAGTAGGTATTCAGGAACGTAGGAGTTGCTTTCAAGGGCTTTCCGGAACATGCGTCGGCTCTTGTCTGTGTCACCCCAGTTCCGGTACTGGAGCAGGAGCCGGGCGTACTCCATGTTGGCGGTCGGGTCGTTGCGGAAGCGCTCCAGCAGTCGCGCTGCCCCGCCGTTGTCGCCGGTCCCGAGTAGCCAGCCGACCAACGGGCAGCGGATGCCTTGATTGTCGTTCGGGTTCAGGCGCAGAAGCTCTTGCGCGTGTCCAATGGCAGCACCCCGCTGTCCGTTGCGCCAGAGAAAGGCGGCGAGCATGAACCGGGCGCGCATGTAGGGTCTGGTCTTGTGCACGCCCCAGAAGCGGCCGACTGTTTCCTTGAATGCTTCCGGGCCAATGGCGCGTTCACCCGCGGCCACCGCTTGTTCGAGTAGTCGCTGTTCCTCTTCCGCCGACTTCGCACCTTCGGCAAGAATCAGGTAGGCGTCGGCACAGTCGGGCCAGAGCGCTAGTGCCTGGTGGGCCATCTTGAGGCGGCCCTTGATACTCGGTTCTTCCCAGGCATCGTAGCAGAGGTCCTGGGCTTGGTCCTGCGGTGTCGGCTCAGGCATGTCCCACTCATCCAGCGGTTCGCCGACAAGCCCTTGCATGAATTTCTCGAGGTCCTTTTTGTCTTTGAAGTCGTGACCCTGCAGCATGCGCTGAATCTGCTCGCTCATCCGCTGCCGTTCAGCCTCAAGCACCCTGGGGTTGGTGTAGTCGCGCTTCTTCTTTCTCGGTTTCATGCCAAATCAGGTTAGCCGGGCCGGGTGCAAGGTCAAGTCTGTCGGCGTCGTTGGGGGAGGATGTCAACCTCGGTCGCTGGTCGTCGCGGGCGGCTGTTCGCGCCGGGCGATGCGGGTGAAGTAGCGCTCGACCCATTCGCGGGCGAGCTTGCGGTTGGAGCAGAAGACTATCTGGACCCCGGGGAAGCCGGCGTGCAGGTCGGCGATGATGTCGGCGACGAGCCCGGCCGAGTAGAACCGGTTCTTCTTCGGGTCTACCAGGGTTGCGTGCTCGGCGGGCGATTCCGGCCAGCACGGATTGCAGCTTATCAGACACTCAGGCTCCTTTGTTCATCGTGTGGCGGAAGAGCGCAAACGCAGGGCCGGCAAAGTCAAGCCCACCCACTGGCGCGGCGGGATCGCGTGCAGGACGTCCTGCGCGGCGTTGAGCGATGCCGTGCCGAGACCAACGCTCTGGGGAGGGTTCAAGTCCGCTCGTGACGCCCGCGAAGTCGGCTCCGCAGGCCTGTGCCCGCAAGGATGGGGTGCACGAGAACCGCAGTTGCGCCACATCGCTAAGTGATTGCTAGTACGTGTGTTACTCTCTCTCTCTCTCTCTGGGCAGAATGTGGCTTGGGTATTTGACAACCACGGATTCCTGGCTATACTGCGGCCTGATAGGAGTCCGCATAGCTCTGCAACCAGGCCGGGTGGTAGACGGCCATCCGGCAGAGAGGCCAAGCAGTATGGCTCGCACAACCGCCGCAGCGGCTCTGATACCTGCCCTGCCCCGCGACAGGACAAGGCCGCGTAGCGCGCGAGCTTCCGAGTCTGATTTTGCACTCCCAATCCGCGCCAACTCCCGACGGTTCCGCCGCATCGTCTGGCTTCTGGCCATCGCCCTTCCCCTGTTCGCCCAGCCGTTCCCGTCGTTCATGCTAGACACGGTGCGTGTTGCCGTGCCGGATGCAGAGGATGCTGAGTGGACGAGCGTGGCGTTCGGTGATTCCGTGGGGCTGGTCGTCTGGGAGTCAGAGTCCCGACTGAAGGGATGTCGTGTTGATGCTCGCTCGAAGCTCTTGGATTCGTGCGCTATTGATGTTGGCGGCCCTTCGTATGGCTGCGACGGCCGGCCGAGCGTGGCAAGCGCTGCGGCCCGTTTCCTGGTCGTCTGGAAAGCCCACTCGGAGCTGTTGATGGCGGCGGTCGTCGACTTCGGCGGCAACGTGACAAGGCGGGTTGAGCTACTCAACTCGCCGAGCGTCGGCGGGACCCCGAGCGTGGGTGTGTGCGGGAACCTCTTTGTCGTTGTCTTCAACCGAACTGATGGCCGCGCGGTCTTTGTCCGGATTCAGTCCGACGGTACGGTCATAGACAGCGTTCCCAGGTGGTGCGTGCCCCGCGGTGGCATTCAGCTCTCGCCTGCGATTGGCTCCGGCGATTCCGCGTGTGTCGCGACTTGGGATGGCTTCCTCCTTGCGGACACAGGGGTTTTCTGCAACGTCATACGCCCCGATGGCTCCGTTGGCAGTCCGACGGGGTCACTCGTTGGCCGCGGCAATCAAGCCGCTCACCCGCAGGCCTGCTTCAACGGGCAGCACTTCGTGGTCATGTGGCATGAGGCGGAAGACGACAGCGAGTTGGTGAAGGTCGCCCGGGTTGACCGGTTGGGCACGGTCATCGACACATTCGGTTTCCAGGTCGCTGCGGACGGATTCCAGCACACGGAATGGACGCTTGGGCTTGCATCAGTGGAAGACACCACGCTGCTGGTCTGGAGTTCGTTGCGCGACAGCACGTGGGCAATTCGCGGACTGCGCCTCGACCGCGACATGCTCGTGCTGGATAGCGCTCCGTTCGACATCTCGACTCGCTGGGCCGGCAGTCCGTTCTACGCACCGCAAGGACCCTCTGTGTCGGCGGTCGGGTACGGATTCCTGGTAGTGTGGACGCACTGCATGGGACAGGAGCTACTGAACAGCAACAGCTCAGTGGTCGCGCGCAGGGTGTCCGCGGATGGACACCTTCCGGACTCTACTCAGATCATCATATCCTACGCCGCCAACTCCCAGTTCGAGGCGGACGTCGCCACTGACGGGACGAACTTCCTGGCGGCGTGGGTGGAGTATCGGCCCGAACTGACCGCATTCGACAGGGTCATCTACGCGAGGGCGTTCAGACCGGACGGGCAGCCGCTTGGTCAGGCGAACGCTCGCATCGCGGCCCCGGGTTGCAAGCGTCCGTCGGTTGCCTTCGGGGGCGGCTACTACCTGATTACGTGGGAGGGTCTGGATCCACTCACCGGACTACGAGACATCATGGCTGCGCGGGTGGAGCCGGAAGGGCGCCTGGTCGATACGTGCCCCATCGCGGTGGCTCGTGGCCAGGACGGAACTCGTGGGACTGACGCGGCATACGCCGACAGCGTGTTCCTAGTTGTCTGGCATTCGGCGCCGACTAGGCCTGCGCGCGTGAACGGCGCGCGGGTCCTGCCCAGCGGGCAGCTCATCGACAGCGTACCACTGGTGCTGCAGCGGAGGTGGGACCGTGACCAGGGCAACCCGCAGGTAGCCAGCGATGGTGACGTCTTTCTTGTGACACGTTCAGAATTCGTGCTCGGCCACGTGCTGGTACTGCGGGTGTCGACTGCCGGCACTATCCTAGACTCGACCGAACTCGACCTGGGCGTTGACGACTACATGATCGATGTCGTCGTCGGCACCGATTTCGGGGCCGGCGTGTTCCTGGCCGCAGAACTGAGCATTGCTGACGGCACGGCCTGGCGCATATCGCCGTCCGGGATGGTGCTGGATAGCGGGTTGGACACCGACCAGCTCGGGAGGAACCCGGCGGTTGTCTTTGACGGTGAGGTGTTCCTGTTGCTCGGGCGACACTCGATTCCAGACCAGATCCGCGCGACTAGGGTGACCCGCGACGGAGAGGTCCTGGACCCGCAGCCAATGGTACTGACCCGCCTGGACACTGAAGAGTGCCGGATTCGAGGAGGGCTTAGGCCGGTGGTCGGTGCGGTCACCGGGCTGGGAGAGGCTGCTGTGGTCTTCTGCCCTATGGAGTACCACGGTTACTTGTCGCGGCGAGTCAGGGTGGTGACCTTCCCTAGGCTCGCGGTCGGCGAAGAGCGGTCTTCCGACCAAGTACTGATTCGTCTGGTGGTGCCGAGCCCTTTGAGGGCTGGCGCACCCGCACGCGTCTGGCTCGAACTAGGAACGGCGAGCCCTGTCGAAATTGAACTGCTGGACGCGGCGGGGCGGAGGGTGATGGAGCTTCGGCCGGGTGCGAACGATGTGCGGCATCTCACACCCGGCGTGTACTTCGTGCGGGAACAGCTTCAAGCCTCAGGCCTCAAACCTCAAGCCATCCGCAAGATCATCATTGCTCGATGAGGAGATGCAAAGATGAGTCAGAGATGCAAAGGCGCAATTCCTACCTGGGGCCAAATCCTGACCGTGACCATCACGGAGAACGGGCATGGCAGTGGGAGTGCGTCTGATGAAGCGGAGCGGTAGCGTGCGGCGGTTCTGGTTTGGCTTGGGGGTGTTTGCGTTCCTCGTCTTCTCACAGCCGGCACTCGCGCAATGGCTGGAGAGCACGGTTTATCTACCGGACTCCTTTTCCGGCGCGGTCTACCCCACGACCATCGCCCACAACGCCGCAGACGGCAAGATATACGTCGGCGGTGGTGTCGCCGATGGCTGGCTGCGGGGCGGTCATGACTGCTGGATTGCCGTGCTGGATGGGGCGGCCACCGAACGAGTCGCCCGCATCGCGGTACGGGCTGAGGTCACCGCCCTATGCTATGGCCGGGAGGGCAACAAGCTCTACGCGAGCCACGCGGTGAACAGCAGCATCACCGTCATAGACGCCGCGGCCGACACGGTGGCAGCGGTGGTCCGCGTCCCCCGGCAGCCAAGCACCCTCTGCTACAATCCGGTAGCGAACAAGTTGTACATTGCTCACCGCTACGACACCGCGAGAATCGTCACCGCAATCGACTGCTCGACCAACTCCGTCGCAGCCACCGTCAATGTCGGACCGGTGCTGCGACCGTCGGTGCTTGTGTGTGTCCCGGAGTTGAACAAGGTCTACTGCTTCAGCAACCTTGGACGAGAGGTCGCGGTGATCGACTGCACGGCGGACACAGTCCAGGCACTCCTCACGCTCCAGGATACGCCCGCCAATGCGTGCTACGACACAGCCGGGCGCAGGCTGTTCATAGTCGGAGGCTACCGGGCCACGGCCATCGACGCGGTTGCCGACACGGTAATCGCATCGGTGCGACTTTCGTGTGGGGTCATCAAGTCCATATGCTTCAGCCCGGGACGCAACCAGCTCTATGTCGCCGCAGAGCTCGGCGACGTGATAGTGCTTGATGCCAGCACGCTCATCACGCTGGCAATCGTACACGCCTGCCAGGGTCGCCTCAGGGCCGCCTGCTACAACCCGCGTGACGACAAGGTCTACCTGATGGACGATGCGCCCTACTGGGCAGGAGACGTCCACATCGTAGACTGCGCCACCAACCGCCTGGTGGCATCGGTGGATGCCGGGGTGGAACCTGCAGCTCTCCTCTACGATGGTGTCGAAGACAAGGTGCACTGTGTTGGTCGGGGAAGTGATGATGTGACCGTGATAGACGGTGCTGGTGATACGATGGAGAGCGTGGTCGCTGTTGGCTGCCGGCCGCGAGCATTCTGCTACAGCCCGAGCGAGGACAAGGTGTACTGCTTGAGCCAGGCAAACGGACTGGTTTCGGCGCTTGACGGTGCCTCGAACCGCGTGGTAGCGAATGTGCGGGTAGGGTATGACACCCGGTCGATGTGCTACAGTTCGGTTTCGAACAAGGTCTACTGTCCGAGCTTCCTCGATGGCAGCGTACACGTCATCGATTGCGCGACGGATTCGGTTGTGACGCGCGTCCCGGTCGACATCTGTCCCGAGTACGTCTGCTACGGCGAGAGGCAAAATCGGGTCTACGTCGGGAGCAACCACCCCGACAATGTCACAGGGACGATGTCGGTCATAGACTGCACATCCGACAGCGTGGTCAACCGCATAGGGTTTGCGACCGACATAATAGCCCTTGGCTACGGCCCGACGACCGACAAGCTCTACGTTGGCACAGGATGGGGCGGTGACACGCTGAAGGTGTTCGACTGCTCGGCTGATACTCTTGTCGCGGATTTACCCGGGGTGCGCGCCGACTACGTAGCCTGCGACTCGACGTGGAATCGCGTGTATTGCCTCGGCGAGCACCTTCGAGTGGTCGATGGAACAGGCGACACGCTGCGGGCCGTGGTTACCGTGCCCGGCCCCCTGCTGACCCCATGGGGGGTGAGCTTCAACGAACAACTGGGCAAAGCATACGTCGTGATGGAGCCTTGGGTACCTGTGATGGCCGTCAAGTATGACAGTCTTCTCAGGTACGTCGACGTGGTCACGGCGAATGGAGTCTGCTGCAGCCCAGTCAACAACAAGGTCTATCTGACGTACCCGCGCGAGGAAGACTGGGGTCTGGTGAACGTGGTCGACTGCGTATCTGACCGGGTGATTCGTCAGATACCCGTGGGCATGTCACCCGGCGCACTTCTGTGGAATCCTCTCCGAAACAAGGTCTACGCTGCGAACAGCGCCAGCGGCAGCGTGTCGGTCATCTGCGATTCCGTGCCGCAAGGCGTAGCCGACGACGCGCACCGCGAACGCAGACGACAGGTAGCCCGTACAATCTTGGGCCGTTCCACGGAACTAGTCCCGGCTGAGCGCGCGGTGTTGCTCGACGTCAGTGGCAGGTTGGCATCGCGGCTGAGGCCCGTAGGCGACGGTCCACTCGATCTCTCACCGGGGGTGTACTTTCTGAGGGCGTTGGGCGACACACAACTACGCAAGATAGTCGTGACGAGATGAGCAACAGACGGCGAGCACTGAACCAAGGAGGTGAGGACGCGGGATTGACTGACCGACTGAAGACACGTGAAATGGGGCAGCACCCGCAACCCCGGCCAGGAAAGCAGGTCAGAGATTGACCCTGTCGCTGCCCAAGGGACCGTGGCCGGGATTTTCAGTGAGTCTGCAGACCTAGGAGCAAAGATGAAATCGACCTTAGGCCAAGCCACGCTGGTCGCAATGTGCCTGACTGCCGCCCTGTGCGCGCAGTCTGTTCCCCGCGACTGGCAGTGGTATAACACGCGGTTGGTGGCGGACGTGGACGGCGAAGCATTACTGACTGCCAACAACGGAGCCAGAGCGGCCGCGCGGTTTGTTGTGGGAAACGTGAGATACGATGAGGTGGTCTACAAAGACCTGGAGGACGGAGAGATATGGGCCGTGCGGGAAGAGAACGGCTCTCCGAGAGATCCGTATCAGCCTGACTCGGACCATCCGGTGGGGGCGATTCCGTGTATCGCCTTCACGCCGGGTGACGAGGCGGCTACGTCAAGGAAGCATCTTCTGTGGCGGGGTGCGAGCGGCTATGTTCGATACACCGACGCGGTGCTTACCGTGGAAGGTGAGTGGGAGAACGACGAAGAACTTGGAGAAGACCTGATTGGCAAGGCCCTCGCCCTCGGTACTGCATGGACAGCGAACACCTACTATGTGTTCGCTTGTTTCGCGCACGACGACCCGGAGGACGCTGTCCTCTTCCGCCGGTCGACCAACAGGGGCGTGGACTGGGACGCCAACCCGGTTACCATATCCTCTGACGCGGCCGACGAGATTGCCCTGGCAGCAGAAACGGACGCGGGGCACATCTACGTAGCCTACCACTACGTGAATAGCGGCGAGCATACAGTGCGTCTTTGGCGTTCCGCCGACCAAGGCGGGACTTGGACGAACATCGCCGACTGGACAAATGCAGCCCAGCCATGCATTGCAGTTCATGGGGACCGCGTTGTCGTTTCCTGGGTCGAGGGCCGAGAAGGTACCAGTCCGACGGTAGGCGGCAGAATCAAGGTGGCGTAGTCGGACCAGTGTTTTGATGAAGACCACCGCTTCGGTCCGGAGCTTGTCGGTTCTTACAGGTACTACAATCCGGATTTCCTCTACACCGCGCCCACCGTCGGCATCAAGTACGAAGTGCCGTTCGGGCCGTGGAATCTCCTACTCGTGAGCGAGTTGAACTTCCTCGACGACTGCTGGCTGGCAACCACGTACGGTCGAGGCACCTTTGGAGCGAATGGAATCACCTGGAGTCCTTACTTCGAAACTCACATGCCAGGCCCTGAGCCGGGTGACGTTGACGAGGAGGCGAATCCGTGCGTCCTGACCGTAGACTGGGGCGACCCACAGGCGCGGTGCTTCTGGGTGGATGACGGCAACTATGGGTGGCTCTGGCACGGTGACGCCAGTTTCAAGAACGTACCGTGGTACGTAGTGACGAGACCGGTCGATGCCGCTGGCGGAGGTCTGGTCGAAGAGCAGGACGGCGTCCTCCACTATGCCGCTCGCGCCGGCGCGAACGTGCACTCTGGTCCCGTACACGAAGGCAACTACCTCCAGCCCGTGCTTGTGGACGGAGGCGGCCTCCCAGCCTTGGCGGTTGACGGCAGCGGGAAGCGCTGGGTGGCGTATTGGCGCGACGACACTCTCTGGTGCCGGCTCGGCGACGGGAGTTACAGAACCGTGTTCTGCGGGTCGAGTTCGGCGCGTCCAGGGCAGCCTTCGATTGACGTCTACCCGGATGACGGGAGCGGGACCTACGTTGGTGCGGTCGCCTTCCCGGTCTATGACTCAACCGGTGGCAGCAGCATGATTCTCTGGGCCAAGCTGGATACCGGGAATCTGATGCTCGACACCATCGAGAGCGTGGCCAATCTCAGGGATAGCTGCCCGAGCATCAATGTCGTCTACGGCGACTCGGTCTACGTGGTCTGGCAGCGCGGCGACTCGGTTGTTTCGGCCAAGCTCCTCGACTACGGCCCGAGCAACTGGAACCGGCCGCCGGCGTGGGAGGACCTGGAACTCGTGACCGCGAACGGGTATCACCCGGCATCGAGGCTGGAAGGCGGAGACCTGATTCACTGCACCTGGTCTGAGAGAATCGCGGTCACCGGGGCAGATGACACGTTCAACATCTGCCGGGCGGCCTGCGACGTGAGCCCGACCGCAATGTTCCAGGACTGGACCGCCGGGACCAACCCCAGCGCAGGGAATACGGCGACGACTGAGAAGACCAATCCGGTCTACGCCGGATGTGGCGTATCGGTATGGCAGGAGAAGGTCTCCGGCGTCTGGAGGATATATGCCCGGGTACGTGACAGCATCGTGACCCTGGTGGCCAATGACACCGATGCCTACCACCCTCACGCCGTGGCCTGCTCGTCGGCCATCAGTCCTTCGATTGACCAGATACGGGTCAGCCTGCTGTACACGGTCGGCAAGGTCTTCGAGGTTGACTCCGGCATCTACGACACCGGCGAGGTCAGGTTTCGGGCTGACAGCTTCAATGTCTCTAACGCCGGGCCGGGCGCGACCCGCGCCAACAACGGCACCAAGCTGGTGCAGAAGTTCGGCTCGGATTCGCTGTTCGCGGTCTATGCGGATGCCTCGGGCGGGGTCTACTTC
>CAZQFS010000009.1:0-18757 GCA_964592755.1 uncultured bacterium
TAACCCTCCCCAAATCAGAAGCCACTTCTGTCTCACTTTCTGTGAAACATTTCACGGCCGCTACGTCGGAGCGGAACCGCAGCCGGAGGACATCGAGCCATTCGCGGACAAGATGAAGCGCCTGACGGCCGAGCTCGAAGCCCAGTTCGCCGAGAGCGCAAAGCTGGAGAAAGAGATACGGAAGAACCTGAAAGGACTGGGGTATGGAGCATAGCCCCGCCGACCAGAAGTGCCAAGATGGCACTTCAAGTGGTCAACTGATGCCGGCCCGACGAATAGAACAGGCCATTCTGGTCATTCGTGGCCACCGCGTGATGCTCAGCACAGACTTGGCTGCACTCTATGGCGTACCGGTGCACCGGCTGAACGAACAGGTGAAACGCAACAAGGAACGGTTCCCTGACGATTTCATGTTCCAGTTGACCGCTGATGAATGGCGCATCTTGAAATCGCAAATTGCGATTTCAAGTTGGGGCGGTGTGCGCCACGCACCCTACGCCTTCACCGAGCAGGGAGTGGCAATGCTCTCCAGCGTCCTGCGCAGCAAGCGAGCCGTGCAGGTCAACGTTGAGATAATGCGGACATTCGTGCGCCTGCGCCGCATCCTGGCCGAGAATGCCGACCTCGCCCGACGTCTGGATGAATTGGAGAAGAAGTACGACGTCCAGTTCAAAGTCGTCTTCGACGCTATCCGCAAACTCATGCAGCCGCCTGAGCCTGAGCCGAAGAAGCGCCGCATCGGTTTCGGCCCGGACGACGACCGAACCGGCTCCAGCTCCGACTTCATCGCCCGCGACAAACCTGCCGGCAGACGCCGCAGCCGATGAAGGAATGGTGAATAGTGAATAGTGAAATGATGATGTGAGGTGACGGAAAGCAAGCGGGACCTGACCGAACGAACATGCGAGTGGCACGTGATGCCGTTCGACGAGGCTGTGAACGTGAACCCACCTGTCGTTCTCAAGCGCGGAGCAGACTACGGCTTCGTCGATATGGACTCGGTGTCGCCGGGGGCCAGGTACGTCGACGCGGTAGGACAACGCGCATTCGAAGGCGGCGGTGCACGCTTCATGCACGACGATACGTTAATGGCAAGAATCACTCCGTGTCTCGAGAACGGCAAGATAGCTCGGTTCAGGGGTAAGTCCGCCAGCGAGGTTGCCTTTGGCTCGACTGAGTTTATCGTAATCCGCGGGCGGCCTGACGTTACGGACAACGACTTTGCCCACTACCTGACACGCTGGGACTACGTGCGGGGCTATGCGATATCACAGATGACGGGAAGCTCGGGCCGCCAGCGCGTGCCGACTGAAGCCTTGGGGGCAATCGACGTGGCAGTACCACCTCTTCCCGTTCAGCGCACCATCGCCCGCATTCTTGGCGCGCTGGATGACAAGATTGAGCTGAACCGGAAGATGAACGAGACGTTGGAGCAGATGGCGCGGGCAATCTTCAAGTCGTGGTTCATCGACTTCAAGCCCTTCCGCGACAAGGGTATGCAAGACTCGGAGTTGGGGCCGATCCCTAGGGGGTGGAAAGCCGGAACGGTTTCGGATGTGGCCGAGTTCAATGCGTGGACGCTACGCGATGCCGATAAACTGGACCACATAGAGTACGTTGAGATATCCGAGGTCACGCGAGGCGACGTCATGAACGTGCAGGTGTTCACCCGAGGCACTGAGCCAAGCAGAGCCCGTCGTCGACTGCGGCATGGCGACACGGTGCTCTCGACTGTGAGGCCGGAACGGGAGTCGTACTTCCTGTGTTTGAACCCACCGGCGAACCTGATTGCCTCAACCGGCTTCGCCGTCTTCACGCCGACAGCGGCGCCTTGGAGTTTCGTACACGCAGCACTGACGCGGCCGGACGTCTTTGAGCATCTTGGGTCGCAGGCTGACGGCGGCGCATACCCGTCAGTGCATCCCGAAGTCATCGCCGCCTGGCCGGTACCCCTGCCGCCCGCAGCGATTCTGAACGAGTTCCAGCGTATCTGCGTGCCGCTGTACCAGAGGGCCGCGCACAATCGCACAGAATCCCGCACCCTCGCCGCCATCCGCGACGCGCTTCTGCCGAAGCTCATGTCAGGAGAAGTGCGAGCGACGGAGTACGAATGACGAACGGCGAAAGACGAAGTGCGAAGTGCGAACCACAGGAAGTGCGAAGGTCGAAATGCGAAGTGCGAGTGAGGACGGGCGACGATGAATGACCTGAAGGAGCGGACGAAGAAGTTCGCGTTGGATATCATTCGGCTCTGCTCCGCCTTGCCGCGGAAGCAGGAGTTCCTGGTCATCGGCAAGCAGTTGATGCGCTGTGCGACTTCGGTCGGTGCGAACTACCGCTCAGCGCAGCGCGCCAAGTCCCGAGCCGACTTCATTGCCAAGCTGGCGATAGTCGAGGAAGAGGCGGATGAGTGTCTGTACTGGCTGGAGTTGCTTGAGGCGCTCGGAGTTGCCTCTGAGATGGGGTTGCGGCGTCTTCGGGATGAGGCAGACCAGTTGGTGGCGATTGTCGTAGCTTCAAAGAAAACAGCACGCGGGAACTGCGAGCGACGAACTACGAGCGACGAAGTATGAAACTGGTGGGGGAGGAAGAAACGTCCGACGTTCGGACTTCGACCTTCGCACTTCGCCCGGGTTGGTTTGCGGGTTCGATGTGTTCGACGTTCGGCCCTCGTCGTTCGCACTTCACCCAGGCGCTCCTGCCGAGGCTGATGAGCGGGGAAGTGAGGGTTTCGGAAAGAGCCTCTGCATCGTGAGCACGGACGCTTATCGGGGTTTCACTAAGTCCATCGAACGAGCGAAGACGTTGCTTGAGGTCCACACGTTCCTGACCAAGGAGCGAGGTCGCCCGCCCAAATGGGCATCCGACATTCTGCGTGCGACACTGGTCTTCGTAATGGCGAGTTGGGATTCGTATGTGCATGACGTCGTGCACCAAAACTGCTTCGCACTGCTTCAGAAGCTCAAAGGAAAGGGCCTGCCAAAGAAACTGCTGGAGGCGATGAAGGAGGCGGTTCCGTACGAGAAGCTCTTGGAGACGTGGCACGAAGAGAAGCCGAGCGTCAGGATATCGACAGCCATCAGGAAGCGGAATGCTGAGCGGACGTTCATGAAGCCGGACAAGGCCGCGGATGCTCTTCAAATGGTCGGCCTCGACAACGCCTGGCGCACTGCTGCTAGGGCGATGAACAGACGTCAGGACGGCCTCAGAAAGACCATAGAAGGCTATGCGAGGCGCCGGGACAAGATCGCCCACGAAGGGGATGTCGGCAAGGCCACGCGGACAAAGGGCAAGCTCGCCAGCATCAGGCGTCCATACGTCGTGAAGGCGTTGGCAGATGTCCAAGCGGTAGTCAGGGCTATCGATGATGTCATCGAGCGGACCGTCAGAGCCTGAAGCGTTCCTGCCGAAGCTGATGAGCGGGGAAGTGAGGGTGGCTTGAAGGGCCTCTTGGTTCGCGTCGGCGTAGACCAGGCGTACGGCCACTGGAATGGGCCGGTCGACCCCACAACGGGACGATTCGTGTATGTGCCTATACCGGATGACCGCGATTCCATGCGTCGGGACTTGGCCCGTTACTACGGCGAATGCGTGCCTGCGCTCAAAGAGATGGGCGTGAAACTGCCGGACTGGCTGCACGGGCAGTGCACGCACCTCGACCCGGACTTCTCCGAGTTGACTTACGGCGATGGCTGGCCGCGGTCCAAGCCTATCATCGGCATGAAGCGCGGAGACTTCCTTGCCTTCTACGCCGGGCTCCGCCCGACCGCGCCAACGCGGGATAACCTGGTCTACGCTATCATCGGCTTCTACCTGGTAGATGAAGTCGTGCGCGTGAAGGATGTGCCGAAGTCACGCTGGCACGAGAACGCACACACTCGGCGCTACGGCGCAGACGATGACATCGTTGTCCGTGCCCAGCCCCGGGTGTCAGGACGGCTCAAGAGCTGTATCCCGATTGGTGAGTTCCGTAACAAGGCTTACCGAGTTCGCAAAGACCTGCTCAAAGAGTGGGGCGGCCTCGGCGTGAAGGATGGGTTCATCCAGCGCAGTGGAGCCCTTCCTGCGTTCACCAACCCGGCGAAGTTCCTGGCTTGGTTCAAGCGCCAGAAGCCGGAGTTGGTGAGGAGAAACAACTGATGTGGCTGTATACATAGTAATGCTCCGTAAGCCCGATGAAGGCGACTCGCGCGACGACCCGTTCTGGGAATTCGGAAGCTTCGGCTGCACCGGCTGCCACAGCCGGAATCTGCTGGCGCCGGGTTCTTCGGTACTCCGCGCCGGCGACCGGCTTGCCTTTGCGCAGGGCGGCGACCGAGGCATCAGGCTGGTTCTGCTCACACCACCCATCTCTGTCGTGCCTCTCCCGCATGGGTTGGAGGTGAAGTGGAATCCCCGCGTCAAACCGTTCCGGTACGCCACGGCCCCTGTCTTGACTAGCAACAAGGCAGGGTCGGACGTCCCCAGCATCTGCAAGTACGTCGATGCATGCGCTCGCCCCACACCAGAGTCCAGGTTTGCCAGCAAGTTCAGGGGCCGCACGAGGCCGCTTGAGCCGAAGTTGGCCGCCGAATTGACCAAGGTTTTTGACCGCTTCAGAGCGCATGCCAAGGCTGATGCGTTCGCCAGGACCTACACACAGACAATGCCCTGGTCTTCCGCCAAACCTGACCCGGACCGCGGGCGGACATATCGGCAACTGCGTCGAGACATGGGTACTCCCGTCTGTGCGCACGGACGCAAGCCGCGCTCCCGCCGAAGCCGATGAGTGGAAAGGCAAGCTGGGGTCAGGGCGGCGGCTGGGGCTTGCATCGGGCCGCGGGATAGTTATCATTCATGGTATGAATAACCGTCACGAAGTGCTCGGGCGCTGTCTTGCTCCAGCCCTGCGGCGTGCGTTGTCGCGTGCGCCGGTGGTGGTGCTGACCGGTGCGCGCCAGACCGGCAAGACGACGCTGGCGCGCGACATTCTCGGCCGGGGCCGCAAGTACGTGAGCCTGGACGATGTGGAGATGGCCGACCGGGCCGAGCGTGAGCCTGATACCCTCCTGGACTCCCGGGTTCCACTGACCATTGATGAAGTGCAGCGCAGCCCGGGGTTGCTGCTGGCGATAAAGCGGCGGGTTGACCGCAAGCGCGTGGCGGGGCAGTTCCTCCTGACTGGTTCGTCGAATCTGGCCCTGCTCGGCCGAGTCTCCGAGTCGCTTGCCGGACGCGCGGTGTACAAGACGCTTGCGCCCATGACGTGTTCGGAACGGGCCGGCCGCGGCGCGTGCGGCCCCTGGGGCGTTCTTGCGGAGTCGCCCGAGCGGCTGCGCGGGAAGCGGGTGCGGAGCATGGACTGGCGGGATGCGGCGTTGGCCGGCGGGTTGCCTCCTGCCGCGCTGGCCCGGGACCGTGAAACCCGCGTCGAGTGGCTGGACGGGAATCTGAAGACGTATCTGGAGAGGGACCTGCAGATGCTTTCGACCATCGAACGCCTGGCCGACTTCCGCCGCCTGCTGCGCATCACCGCTTTGCGTACGGGGCGCCTCGCGAACCAGAGCGACATGGCGCGGGACGCCGGGCTTGCGCAGCCCACCGCTCACCGTTACCTGGACCTGCTTGAAGCTTCGTATCTGCTTCAGCGGTTGCCCGCCTACGCCGTGAGCCGCACGAAGCGCCTGATAAAGGCGCCGCGGCTCTTCCTGAACGATACGGGTCTGGCCTGTTTCCTTGCCGGTCTGCACGCGCCCGGGCAGATTGCCGAGAGCGACATGGCAGGCTTCATTCTCGAGAACGTCGTACTCGGCGACCTGCTGGCCTGGCGAGAGACCCTGACTCCTGCCCCGGCAGTGCTGTACTGGCGAACCACGGCCGGCAAGGAAGTGGATTTCGTCATCGAAAACGAAGGCAAATTGACCCCGGTCGAGGTCAAAGTGGCCAAACGTCCACGGCTGGACGACACGGACGGGCTCAACGCCTTTCTTGATGAGTACCCGGATGCCGCGCGGCACGGTCTTCTCATCTACACCGGCGAGGTCATCGAGCCGCTGTCGCCGCGCATCTGGGCGATTCCGCTGGCTCTTGCCCTTGGTGTGGCTGGAGATACCGAGGCAAGATGAAGCCGCAGAGGCGCCATGCCTGAGCGTTTCTCCGAGTCTGACGTCGAAGACGCTGCCCTGGCCTGGCTGGCCGAGTTAGGCTGGGCGGTGAAGCACGGGCCGGATATATCGCCTGACGGCGATACCCTCACCCTGCCCTTCTCCCAGAGGGAGAGGGAAAGCTACAACGACGTGGTGCTGTTGGAGCGGTTCCGAACCGCGCTGCAGCGGCTGAATCCGGGACTGCCTGAGGACACTTTGGCCGACGCGGAGCGGCGGGTGCTGAGCCCGGACGCGCCACTGCTCGTGGTGAACAATCAGCAGTTCCATCGCTGGCTGGTGGACGGAATCACGGGCGAGTACCGGGCATCAGACGGCGAGTTGCGTGGACACCCGGTTCGGCTGGTTGACTTCGACGACATCGACAACAATGACTGGCTGGCCGTGAACCAGTTCACCGTGGTTGAGAACGGGTACAATCGCCGGCCGGACATCGTGCTGTTCGTGAACGGTCTGCCTCTGGCCGGCATCGAGCTGAAGAACCCGGCCGATGAGAGCGCGGACATCTGGTCCGCATACCGGCAGTATCAGACCTACAAGACCGAGATTCCTTCGCTCTATACCTACAACGACGCCTTGGTGATTTCCGACGGGCTTGAGGCGCGGATGGGCACGTTGACCGCGGGCAAGGAGTGGTTCCTGCCGTGGCGGACGATTGAGGGCCAGGAGGTTGAACCGGCCTCAAGGCCGCAACTGGAAGTGCTGCTGCGCGGGGCTTTCGACCGGCGCCGGTTCCTCGACCTCTTGCGCTGGTTCATCGTGTTCGACGACGACGGGTCAGGCAAGCTCACGAAGAAGACGGCCGGGTATCACCAGTTCCATGCGGTGCAGGCAGCGGTGGATGCGACTGTCCGGGCTTCCCAACCAAAGGGCGACCGCAGAGCGGGTGTGGTCTGGCACACTCAAGGCTCGGGCAAGAGCCTGACCATGGCCTTCTTCGCGGGCCGGATTGTCGAGCATCCGGCGATGGAGAACCCGACGATTGTGGTCATCACTGACCGGAACGACCTCGACGACCAGCTCTTCGACACGTTCTGCGGGTGCTCAGAGCTGCTGCGGCAGAAGCCGGTGCAGGCCGAGAGCCGGGAACATCTGCGCAAGCTGTTGCAGATTGCTTCAGGCGGCGTGGTGTTCACCACCATCCAGAAGTTCATGCCGATGGAGTCGGCACCCTCACTCCAGCCCTCTCCTAAAGGGAGAGGGAGAAAGGGCGAGGGCGCGGAGCCCGGGAGAGGGAGCAGAACCGGCGGGGTCGCACAGTGCCTGTCTGAACGGCGGAACATCGTGGTCATTGCGGATGAGGCGCACCGGAGCCAGTACGACTTCATCGACGGGCTGGCGCGAAACATGCGCGATACGTTGCCGCACGCTTCGTTTATCGGGTTCACGGCTACTCCCATCTCTTCCGCTGACCGGGACACGCGGGCGGTGTTCGGCGACGACATCAGCGTCTATGACATCCAGCGCGCGGTTGAAGACAAGGCGACCGTGCCGATTTACTACGAGAGCCGACTGGCAAGGATTGACCTGCCCGAGGCCGAGAAGCCGAAGGTGGACGCCGAATTCGAGGAGGTGACCGAGGAAGAGGAGGTCGCGCACAAAGAGAGGCTGAAGTCCCGCTGGGCGCGGCTGGAAAAGGTCGTGGGCGCGAAGAAGCGGATTGCCGAGGTCGCAAAGGACCTGGTCGAGCACTGGGAATACAGGCTGGAGGTGATGGACGGCAAGGCGATGGTCGTGTGCATGAGCCGCCGGATATGCGTGGACCTCTACGACGAGATTGTGAAGCTGCGGCCGGGCTGGGGCGGGGACAAGGAGGCGAGCAGAGTCAAGGTCGTGATGACCGGCTCCGCAACCGACCCGGCCGAATGGCAGGGGCATATCCGCAACAAGGAGAAGCGGCGGAAGCTCGCGGACAGGTTCAAGGACCCAAGAGACCCGTTCCAGATTGTCATCGTGCGCGATATGTGGCTGACCGGGTTTGATGCACCGTGCCTGCACACGATGTACCTGGACAAGCCGATGCGCGGGCACGGGCTGATGCAGGCGATTGCGCGGGTGAACCGGGTGTTCCGTGACAAACCGGGCGGGCTGGTCGTGGATTACATCGGCATCGCCGACTCCCTGAAGAAGGCCCTGGCCGTGTACACCGAGAGCGGCGGCAAGGGCAAGCCGACGTTCGGCCAGGAAGAGGCGGTCGCCAAGATGCTTGAGAAGTACGAGGTCTGCTGCGACATGTTCTCTGGGTTCGACTGGTTGGATTGGACCGGCAAGCCGGCACAGCGGATGGCACTGCTGCCCAGGGCGCAGGAGCACATCCTCGCACAGGAGGATGGCCGGGAACGGTTCATGCAGGTGGTGAAGGAGCTGTCGGTGGCCTTTGCCCTTTCGGTACCGCATGACGAGACGAAGCGCATCCGTGACGATGTCGGGTTCTTCCAGGCGGTACGGGCCGCGCTGGGTCGCAAGTCGCCGGGCCGCAGGCTGACCGAGGAGGAACTGGACCTCACCATCAAGCAGATAGTTTCGCGGGCGATATCCGCGGACAAGCCGATAGACATCTTCGCCGAGGCAGGGCTGAAGAAGCCGGACATCTCGATTCTATCCGATGAGTTCCTGGCCGAGGTACGCGGGATGAAGCACAAGAACCTCGCGGTCGAGCTGCTGCGCAAGCTCCTGAACGACGAGATAAAGACGCGGTCGCGGACCTTCCTCGTGCAGTCGCGGTCGTTTGCCGAGATGCTGGAGCGGGCCATCACCGAGTACCACAACCGCACCATAGAGACGCTGCAGGTCATTGAGCGGCTCATCAAACTGGCCAGGGAAATGAAGGCAGCGGGCGAGCGCGGCGCGAAGCTGAACCTGTCGGACGAGGAACTGGCGTTCTATGATGCGCTGGAGACGAACGACAGCGCGGTCGCGGTGCTGGGCGACGAAGTGCTGCGCACGATTGCACGCGAGGAGGCCGACAAGATACGCAACAACGTCTCTATAGACTGGACGATGAGGGAGAGCGTCAGGGCTAGGCTCCGCGTACTGGTCAAACGGGTGCTGCGCAGTCACGGCTACCCGCCGGACAAACAGGAGAAGGCAACCAGAACCGTGCTCGAGCAGGCCGAACTGATTGCGGCCCACTGGGCGGCGTGACTCAGCCGCAGGCCGAACTGGGACGTATCCTGCGTAAGCTCGGGAGTGCTGCTTTTCGGCCGTATCCGCCGGCCGGCTCAGCCGTTGGCCCCTTCTGCTCACCCGGCTTGACTCACTTTGCCCGGTTTCTATACTAGCTCCGTGCCTGCACCTGCTCGCCCGGTCGGCTCGTCCCAGACGCCCGACGGCATGTGGCTGCGCTGCAACGGTTGTGGTGAGATTCTCTATCGCAAGACCCTTGAGGCGAACTTCTTTGTCTGCACCCGCTGCAACCATCACTTCCGCATTACGCCCGAACGCTACATCGCGATGCTCCTCGACGAAGGCAAGCTGGGCGAGCTTGACGCCGAGCTTGAACCGGCCGACCCGCTCGGGTTCCCGGACTACCGGAAGAAACTGAAAGAAGCCCAGGAGAAACTGGGCCGCAAGGATGGGTTCGTCTACGGTCGCGGCACGGTTCACGGCTGCCCGGTGGTCTTCGGCGTGATGGACTTCGGCTTCATCGGCGGCTCGATGGGTTCGGTCGTCGGTGAGAAGGTGGCGCGGGCGATTCGGCTTGCCCGGACTGAACGCCGGCCCCTCATTATCGTCTCCACCTCGGGCGGGGCGCGGATGCATGAAGGCATCTTCTCCCTGATGCAGATGGCCAAGACCGCGGCCGAACTGGGGCTGCTGCGCCAGGCCCGCGTCCCTTTCATCTCACTGCCGGTTGACCCCTGTACCGGCGGCGTTTCGGCGTCGTTCGCCATGCTCGGCGACGTCAACATATCCGAGCCGGGCGCACTCATCGGCTTTGCCGGCCGCCGCACTATCGAAGGCACGATTGGCGAGAAGCTGCCGGAGGGTTTCCAGACGGCCGAGTTCTGTTTGAAGCACGGTGTGCTTGACCTGGTCGTGCATCGCCGGGACCTGCGCGACGCTATCATTCGGCTCCTGTCATTGCTCTGGCCCTGCTCGTGAGCTTTCGCCCGCTTCCTCGTCACACCCCTGGACCCGGTCTTCCTCATGAGCCGCATCCGGCTTGACAACCTGACCAAGGTCTTTGACCGCAGCGTGGCGGCGGTTGACCACGTCACGCTTGAGGTCGCCGACCGGGAGTTCTTCGTACTGGTCGGCCCCTCGGGTTGCGGCAAATCCACGGTCCTGCGGCTCATCGCCGGACTCGAAGAGCCGACCTCGGGCGACATCTACATCGGCAGCCGGCTCGTGAACAACGTCGAGCCCCGGGACCGCGACATCGCGATGGTGTTTCAGAACTACGCACTCTATCCGCACATGACCGTCTACGACAACATGGCCTTCGCGCTCAAGCTGCGCAAGGTTCCGAAGCCCGAAGTGAGGCAGCGGGTCGAAGAGGCGGCCCGGATTCTCGGCATCACCGAGCTGCTTGGGCGCAAGCCGGCCGCGCTCTCCGGCGGCCAGCGCCAGCGAGTCGCCCTGGGCCGGGCCATTGTCCGCCACCCCCAGGTCTTTCTGCTCGATGAGCCGCTCTCCAATCTCGATGCCAAGCTGCGCGTGGGCATGCGGGCCGAACTCGCCCGGCTCCACCGACGGCTGGAAACCACGGTCTTCTACGTCACCCATGACCAGGTCGAGGCCATGACCCTGGGCCAGCGCATCGGCGTGATGAAAGACGGCCGGCTGCTTCAGGTTGCCGACCCGATGACCCTGTACAACCGACCGACCAGCCAGTTTGTCGCCGGTTTTCTCGGCTCGCCGCCGATGAACTTCCTTGCCGGCCGCATCGGGCCGGGTCCGGTTTTCCAGCACGATTCCCTGCGCATCTCGCTCGACCCGGCCGGCCCGCTGGCCGGTGCAGGCGAGGTCGCGGTCGTGCTTGGTGTCCGACCCGAGGACATAACCCTGACCGGCGACGACGGCCTGCGTGCCGGGGTGGAGGTGGTCGAACAGATGGGGAACGAGGTAATCGTCTACCTGAAACTCGGCAGTGAAGCGCTTGTCGCCCGGGTTCCACCGCAGGCTGCGCCCCGGCCGGGCCAGGGCGTGAATATCGCTTTTGCTCCTGACCGGCTGCACTTCTTCGCTGCCGACACCGGAAACCGGCTGGCATGACCGGGTTGCGGCTTGACGACCCTGGCGGCTCCGCTAACATCTGCTCGTGCTGCCGCGACTCCTGGCCCGGCCGGAATTGCCCCCGCCATGACGAACCGGCTTAGCGGCCTCGTGCTGACCGGGCAGAACTCACTCAAGGTGAGCCCGGCCAATGTCCTTGCGGCCCGGCCCGGTCGGTGCCTGTGCGTGTCGGCCGAGGACTTCGAGACGTGTCAGCGTCTGCTCAACGCGTTCGAGCGTCTGGCCGAGGCAGCCCGTCCCCAGCCGCGGCCCATGGTGGCAACACGCGTGCTCCAGGTCAGTTCGCACGACCGTGCCCGCGGGTATCGCTGACCTTTCCGGCTGACATGGAAGAGCGCGTCATCCAGGTGTTCTGCGACATCTGCTCCCGTGGGGTACTGGTCTGGCGCGAGTCGATGTACAAATGTCCGGACTGCGGCAAACAGGTCTGCTCAGGCTGTTTTGACGGACCACATCGTCAGTGCATGGACTGCAGCCGCCCGAAACGCGAGGCTGAGGAGATGAGTCGCCTTGTGGCCCGCCAGGCCGCGGAAGAGCAGGAGCGCGAGGCAGCGAGGATTCGCGCGAGCAACCGGCTCTGGATTGGCATCCTCTCAGCCGTGGCCCTTGTCACCGCGGCCAGCATCGTCACCTACTTCCTGCTCACATCCAACTTCCAGCTCAGCGTGCCGGACATCGTGCCGAAGAAAGCCGCGCCGACCGAGACGCCCTGAGCCCGGCCGCGTCCGTCAGTCGGCAGGCGGACCGAGCTCACCTGGGACCGCATCCGGCATCAGACGGTGGCGCCACTTGGCCCACGCGACAAAAGTCACGTAAGAACCGAACACGGTCATCAGCACCTGCACTGCCGGCCCGGTGAACACCATCAGCAGGAGCCAGCCGACCAGACTCCAGCGCGTGTCGTAGAGGTTGAGCGGCAGTCCCATCGCGCCGGGGTTCACGCGCTGGTTGAGCACGATGGGCACAAGCCGGGCCCAGATAGCGGCCATCAGCACCATCGTCACCGCCGAGGTGAGGAATGCGTAGCGCAGGGCCCGGGTCATCGCGCGCCGCATGTCGGCAAAGAAGAACCACGCCCGCATCGCTCCGAACCAGCCCACCCCGAACCCGAAGACAATGCAGAACACAGGCGTACCCAGCCCCAGGCCGGCCAGCAGCAAGTCCATCACCGCATAGGAAATGAACGCTCCGGCCCAGTGCTGGCCAAAGGTCCGGCGCGGGTCGTGTCTCATCGGGAGTGCTCTCTGAAGAAGTCCCAAATCAACCTGGTCGCGTCAATATCACGGCTGACTCGGCCGAAGCTGCGCGGCCGACGCACACCCAAAGGCCACGTATGCCCGCCGCCTTCAACCGTGTAGAGCACAACCTCACTCCCTTCACGACCCTCGGTCCAGCGCGAGCACACGACCCTGGTCCGGTCGGCCGGGTCAGCATCGGGCAGGGTCTCGGGCGCAATCTCTTTGGCGCATTTGTTGGCCCTGACCCAGAAGTCGGCTGTCGCTGCCGCGGACAGCACCCGGCCGCGCTTGTGAAGCAGCCCGACTCCGCCGCCCTGATACGGCACGAGCGGGTCACTGGTCCCGCTGACCGCCACCACCGACACCGGGTGCACCGGCCGAACCTCGGCCAGCGGCTCAGGAAGACCTGCGGCCACCGGTGCAATTGCGGCCAGCCGGTCGCCGAGTTCAATTGCCAGCCGGTGGCACATCATGCCGCCGTTGGAGATGCCGGTGGCATACACTCGTTTGGGGTCAACGCCCTGGTCAACGCTCAGCCGTTCAATCAGCGCGGCCATGAAGCCGACATCGTCCACCTGCTCGCGCTGCGCCCGGAACCGACGCACATTGCGGCCATCATTCCAGTGCCGGTTGACCGCCTCCGGGTAGGCGACGATGAACCCGGCCGTATCCGCCAGCCGGCTGAAGCCGGTCAGGGCCGCGACCTTTGCACCGTCCCCGCCGCCGCCGTGCAGGACGATGACCAGCGGACGGAGCAAACCTGAGTCCTGCTCTGCTGGCACGTACAGCGCGTAGTGCCGCCAGACCCCGCGGTGGACCATGGAATCGGCACGCGTGAACCAGACGCTGCCGGTGGCGCTCGCCAGCACCAGCGCGGTCGCAATCGACGACGTCATCTGCTCACCAGGCCCTGTCGCGGTCGGCCTGCGCCGGTGGGGCGGGCCGGTATCGAGAAGCAGAAGCGAATGACGTCATTCGGCATTAGGGGATTCTACCCGGACGGCCCCGATACTCAACCAGAACCGTTAGGCACCAAGCCGTGCCCCTGGCCCGCGGGCGAGTCGTGTGCGCGGCCCAGGGTCAGACCTGAGTGCGGGTCCGGCTTTGCTCTCTCCGCTGTGCTCCGCGTCCTCTACCGTTGCACCACGAGCTTTGTCGTCGCAGCCGTGCTGCCGGCCCGCAACTCGACCAGATACACGCCCGCCGGGGTCGAGCGCAGGTCGAGCCGGAAGGACGAGGTCTGAATGTCGAACGACGAATGCCAGACCTGCCTGCCCGCCGCATCGCTGATGCTGACCCGCACCAGAACACCAGACCACCGGGCTGCTGGACCGCTCAGCGTGAGCACAGCAAAGCCGTCCCGCACCGGGTTCTGCACCCTGACCCCGAACCTCTGGCGGCTGACTTCCCCTGTCCATGCTCGCGGCTCAGCCACGCCAGCCAGAATCAGGTCAACCGGGACCTTGTGCGCGATTATCGGGTTATGTGACCACGGGCCGACTGGCGCGGCACCGGACTTGAACCCGGCAACCGAGTCGTCCTCGTAGAGCACCATCACCGTGTCCGGGTCCTGTCCGCCGGGAATCGCCAGGTCAACCACGCACGGGAAACGATGCGAGACCGTGCTCTGTCGGGTTATCATCATTCCCGGCTGCCAGGTCTGCCCGTTGTCCGAAGAGCCGGCCAGCCAGATGTCACCGCGCAGCAGTCCGGTCAGCGGCTCGACATTAGCGGTGTCGAACTGCTCCCAGGATACGAACAGGTTGCCGCGCGCGTCCTCGCCGATGCTGGGCCGGCAGGCGAAGAGCGCATTTGTGCCTGGGTCCCAGTCACCGCGCGGGTCAGCGTCGGCCCGATGGATACGGCTCCAGCGTGGGTCATTCTCCTCGCACCAGTACCAGAGCTCAACCGGCGCCAGGAACGCGGTGTCGTTGATAATGGGCATAACGTCAACCGCGATATGCAGACGGTCCTGCCGGTCGTAGAAAGGCATCGCCGAGGTGATGTAGTACGAGCAGTTGGTGTCCGGCCCGAAAGCCGGCGGATACCCGAGGTCAACGATGCTGTCCCAGGTCGTGCCGCCGTCGCTTGAGCGCCGGAGCCGGGCCGGATAGGGGAACGCGGCCGTCGCAATCCACATCACGCAGACGTTGTTGCTCACCTTCGACGCGTCGAGGTTGTGACTGGGGAACTCGGGCCCTTCAGGAGTCAGCCGCACCGGAGGGTCCCAGTTGCACCATGTCTGCGCCCGGGAATAGAAGAGGTTGTCGCGCGTGGCGTCGTCGAAGCAGGCCATGTGCACGGTTCGGTCCTGGCCCAGGGCAATCAGCGGCCACAAGTAGCCGTCCAGCACAGGCAGTCCGCTGCAGTACTCGAAGATACCGGCCCCGGGTGCGATGTCGCGGGCCACGCCTGGGTAGATTGAAATGTCGGTGAAATGGCTCGAGACAGCGGCTGCGCCTGATACCGGGTCGGCATCCAGGTTGCCGAATCCTGACCGCCGGTCAAAAATCCTGACCCCGGAGAGCATGAAATCCGGGTCAATCCAGGACCAGCGTCGGGTGGCAAAGTCGTAGTAGTTGTAGCCCATGTTGCGGTCCGGTTGGCCGGGACTGGTATCGTTCGACCAAATCCAGACAACGTGGATACCATGGCCGGGCGCATCGGCGATGTACCGGTACGCACACCAGCCGTACTGCCAGTCGTAGATTGTCCCGCCCACGGTGTCGATGACACCAAGGTCGGCGAACGCGGCGCTGAACATCGTCAGCACCGAAAGAACGAGGACAGTGTGGTTCATGTTTCCTCCTGTTCAGGCGTCCTCTGCTGGCACGACAGTCTAGACCTTCCCGACCGGCCTGTCAACCTGGCAGGCGCACGTCGAACGAGTCCTCTTGACCGCGAAGACACGAAGGCGGTCTGCAGGCCGGCGGGTCCGGTAACCTTGGTGCCTTGGTGACTTTGTGGTGAGAGCCGGCCCGGCTACCGGCCGACTTGTACCAGGACGAGCGCGACGACTGCGAGCGCGATGCCGGCCCAGCTCCTGAGCCCGACCCGCTCACGCCAGATGAGTACGCCCGCCAGTGCGGCCAGCCCGACCTCGCCTGCTGCCATGACCGGGAAAACCACAACCCCGGGCAGGAGCGCGAGCGCCATGACTAGGAACAGGTAGTTGCCAAGGTTGGCCGCGCCGAGCAGCGCGCCGAACCGCAGGGAATCCTGCGTGACCCGCTGCCTGCCGAGGTAGTAGATGATGGTCGTGATGAAGAAGGCCGTGACAAAGATGACGGTCTGGAACGGCAGGTTCTCAGCCTGAGGCAGCTCGCGGCGAAAGACCTGGGCCGGAATCATCACCAGCCCGTCAACGAGAAAGAGCAGGGCGAGCCAGAGAGCTCTGCTGCCTGGTCCTGGAGGGCTTGTTTCCCCCTCGGTCATATCCCTGCGCGGCCTGCGCACCACGTCCCATAACACCAAAGCCAGCGCGAGCAGGGCAAGAACGACGCCGGCAAGCTGCACCAGTCCGGGCCTTTCGTGCCAGATGACGACCGATGCCAGCACCGGTATCACGACCGCGGTGCGCATCGCCACCACCGACAAAGCAAGCCCCGCGGTCTGGATGGTCCGGGTCCATGTGAGCAGTCCGGCAACGAACAGACCGCCGGTGATGACCGCGAGTATCGCAGTAGGCCGCGATATCGCGGGCGAGCCGGCCGCAACCACGGCCAGGAACGCGAGCACGGCCGCGATCGCATAGTTGATACGAATCATCGGCAATCGGTCCACACCGCGGGTCTCAGCCTGCTTCAGCACCAGGCCCATGCCGACTGCGGAAGCGACCTTGAGCAAGAGAAAATGCACGGTCAAGTATGACCCGAGTTCCGGCCCGGTCAACAGCGACACGCACCCCGGAACCAGACATTGAGCCACGAAGTGACAGGTGTACTTCTGGCTCTCGGCCCTCTGCTCGGACTTCGTGGCTTCCGTGGCCGTCGGTCTCGGGATTGGGCCGCACCCGCCTCACTTGCACACGCCGCCTTCGTCTGTAGAATCTCGCCTGATGAAGCTGCCGACGCGTCTGCTTTTCGTCGTGCTCTGGCTCGCCCCGGCCTGGGCCGACGTTGACAACCTCACGGTCCTCGGTCACAACGAAGTCAACCGGAACCACGAGATGGACGCCGAAATCGTCGGCAACCGCGTCTTCATCGCCTGCGGGTACAACCAGGGGCTCGAGGCATACGACATTTCCAACCCGGCCAGCCCGGTTCGGACCTGGCTGGCCAATGGCCCGAACTGCTGGCGGGCAAGAGCCTGTGGCGACACGGTCATCTTCGCCTTCTGCCGGCGCGAGGGCGTGGTCCTGTACGACATCAGCGCGCCCGACACCGTGCTCCGCCTGGGTCGCTACGACCCGCCCGGCAACCGCGAAGCACTTGAGGGCGGAGCACTGGTCGGCAACCTGCTCTACTGTGCCGCGCACCAGAACGGCATCTACGCGATTGACGTGACCAACCCGGCATCTCCCCAGAAGGTCGGCGCACTGTCCCTCGCGCCTGAGTCGCGCGCCTGGAACATCGAGTCGCGGGACTCATTCCTGCTGGTCGCCAACGGCCGGCATGGCCTGGCCGTGGTCGGTCTTGAAGGCGGACTGCACCTGACCGCGCGCCTGGAACTTCCCGGCACGGCGAGCGACATCGTGCTCGACGGTGCGGTGGCCGTGCTGTCGCTCGGCGTTGCCGGCCTGGCAACCGTTGACGTCGCTGACCCGCGCCACCCGGTCCTGCTCGACACCATCGCCACCGACGGCTGCGCCTGGGGCATCGGCCGCGCCGGACACCTCATCGTCTGCGGCTCGTGGCGGGTTCTGGAGCTGTTCGATGTATCACAGCCGCAGGACATCAGACGGACCGGCTGGGACAACACCCTGACCTGGGCCCACGGCGCGGACCTGCGTGACGACAGCCTCATCGCGGTCGCAGACTGGCGCGGCATGTCGTGCTATCGCGTCGGTGCCGACCAGGGCCCGGACATTGACGCTCTGCCCGAGATAATCGACTTCGGCAACGTCGCCACCAGCCGTGAGACGACCGTTGTCGTGCACAACACCGGCCAGGCAGCCCTGAGCGTCACCTCGGTCACAACCCCGACCGGCATCACCGCCCAGCCCGGCTCCTTTTCGGTTCTGCCGGGCGACTCCCAGCTTGTCGCGGTAACCGCCACGCGCACCTCTGGTCTGCGCGGGGTCCTGACCTACAACTGCAACGACCCGGACGAAGCCCAGCGCACCCAGCGGGTCTACCAGAACAACCCGAACTTCCCCCAGTACGGCTCGCCTGCGCCCGACTTCGACCTTCTGGGAACCGACGGGCTCAGGCACGCGCTCTCAGACTGTCGGGGCCGGGTCGTCTACCTCAACTTCGGCGCGTCCTGGTGACCGCTCTGCGGGCCGCAGGCTGCGGCTGTTGACGGCTCAATCTTCGAGCGCTACGACTCCGCGCGCGTCAGAATCTTCACTATCGGAGCAGATGCCAACCAACTGGGCGAGTTCCGCGACGTGTTCGGGATGAGATTCCTGGGCCTGATTGACGACGCGAACGTCTATCAGACCTGGCGCGTACCCAACCCGACCGCACCCTATCCGCAGGACTACATCGTCGACCAGCAGGGCGTGGTGCAGTACTGGTCCGACCAGTTCGACCCCCAGGCCGTCATCAGCACGATTGACCGTCTGCTTGGGACCAACACCGAGGAACCACCGCGGCCTGCCCGCTTACCATCGCTCGTCTTCGCGCCCAACCCGCTCCGCGCCGGCCATGCCTTGCTGCGCTGGGACATGAACGAACTCGGCCGGGCCGATTCGGCTCTTATCCTCGGCCTCGAAGTCTACGACGGCGCAGGCCGGCTGGTTCAGCGTTCAAAGTTCAGCGCTCCGCGCTCCGCGGTCGTGCTGGACTGCCGGTCTCTGCGACCCGGTGTCTACCTGGTCCGGCTGGCAACTGGCAGCCGAACCGCGTTACAGAAGCTCGTACTCCAACCCTAGCCCGTCCTCCACGGCTCGGGCAGGACCTTGCCCGGATTAAGAATCGAATCCGGGTCCAGCGCTCGCTTGAGCCGACGCATCAGGTCCAGTTCAGCCGGGCC
>CAZQFS010000009.1:18767-40689 GCA_964592755.1 uncultured bacterium
CGTTTCATCAGCCACTTCTTGGTCGAGCCGATACCGTGCTCAGCCGAGATCTGGCCCCCGACACGGATAACGTAGTCGGCCAGGTCTGAGACAACCGCACGCTTCAGGTCCGGCCAGGCCGTGGGGTCAACGCACGCCTCGCGGCACATGCCGACATGGATATTGCCGTCGCCGATGTGGCCCCACGGCACAATCGGCACACCGTGCTTCTGTTCGAGTCCGGCAAGCCAGAGCACAAGGTCGGGCACGCGGGCCAGAGGCACAACCACGTCTTCGGTGGCAAGCCCGGCGTAGAACTGCTTCAGGACCTCGTGCAACTCGCGCCGCGCCCTCCAGAGCCGCGCCTGGTCGGTCGGATTGTCCGCAACCAGCGGCTCACGTGCCCCAAGACTAATCGCGGTCTCCCCCACCAGCACGCAGTCGGCCAGCACCTGTTCCCGGTCGTTGCCGTCCAGCTCGACGAGCACCTGAACCGCAGCATCGGCAAACGGCAGCTCGCTCCCGAGCACGGCATTGCAGGCCTGAATCCCGCGGTGCTCGATGAACTCGACGACCGCGGGCACCAGACGCTGGTGGTGAACCATGCGGGCGACCAGTTCCAGGCCCTGGGCCATGCGTTCGAACGGCACAAGAACGTCAACTGTCTGGCGCGGCCTGGGGATGAGTTTCAGGTTCACGCCGGTGATGACCGCCAGCGTGCCTTCACTGCCGATGAGCAGTCGGTTCAGGTCATAGCCGGTGACATTCTTGTGCAGCCTGCCGCCCCAGTTGATGACCGTGCCGTCAGCCAGCACCGCCTCGACCCCGCGCACGTAGTCGCCGGTCACCCCGTACTTGAACGCCCTTGCTCCGCCCGCGTTCTCGGCCACGTTGCCGCCGATGGAGCAGTCCTCAAGCGAAGCCGGGTCAACCGGATAGTACAGACCATACTCTGCGCAGGCCTTCTGCACCGCGTCGGTTGTCGCGCCGGGCCGGGCCGCCACGACCATGTTCGCCGTGTCAACCTCGATGTCTCTCATCAGTTCAAGCGACAGCACAACTCCGCCGTACAGCGGAACCGCGCCGCCGGAAAGCCCGGTCCCCAGCCCGCGCGGTGTCACGGCAAACCGTTCCTCAGAGGCAAGCCTGAGCACGGCCGCGACCTCTGCTGTCGAGACTGGCCTGACTACGGCCTCAGGCAGGCGGGGCGGCTCAACGCTCTCGTCGTGACCATAGTCGGCCAGCGCCTCAGGCGCGACCAGCACGCGCTCCGCCGAGCAAACCTCGGCCAGCCGCTTGATGGTGCGGTCGGAGAGCGGACGATAAGTCACGCTGAACTCTAGCCTGCTCCGCGCCCCAGTCAAATCCCGCTGCCCGCGGCCAGGCACGCAAAGCCATAACCGACACGCCGTGTCGCTTCTCCGGCAGGCTCAGGCCAGGTTCTGAACGAGCAAAGCGAGTCGAACTGACTCTCGAACGCAACCCGGAAACCGTGTCGACACCGCCGCGCACAAAGCCGCGACCAAAACCGCGTCAAAAAGCAGCCTCAGAACCCGCGCGACAGGACAGGCAAAGGCTTAGCCATCTGCTCAGCCAATGGCTTGGGCAACTGCTCAGGCCATTGCGCAAAGCATCACGCAAGAAACCGCTCGCGGCATAGCTCGGCGCAAAGCCCGAAGCAAAGCCCGCGCCAAAGCCAGAAGCAGAACCCGGCTGACAACCCGGCCAAAAACGCGCCCCAAAACCGTCCCGGGAACGGCCTCCCGGCAGCCGGGGGTACGGGAAAGCGAAGAAAAAGCGGCAAATCCGGCGTCGAGAACCGTATAACGACGTGAAGGTATGAGTCGCCCGCGCTTGGCTGTTGCTCGAAGGAAGTGGACCTCGCCCCGTGGTCTGGGAGCGAGAGAAACCGGGCCCGGTGCCCGCCCGCGGCGCGGACAACCTTGACACGAAGCAGGGCGGAGGAGACAATACTCGCAGACTCACTACCTGCGGCGGACTCAAGGCCAGTGACCGTGGTCAACCAGCATCCGCCCGGCGGCTCTGCAAGGACAGGCCCAACGTATCCCGGCCCGTCTGCGAACGTCGCGCGGCAACTGCCCGCGAGGTGCGGGCTGCGAGTGCAGCAAGGCGGTCGACACTGGTCTGATGCGTCGAACCGCGGGTCCAACCCAGGAGGCAGACATGGCAGAAGACAAAGATGTCCGCGGTCACGACCCCGTCGAGCGGCGGAATGACTTCAAAGAACTGCTGCTCAAGGAATACGATCGCCTCTCCGCCCTGTTCCGTGGCAATGAGGAGATGGGAGAGCGTCGAGTCACGTTCTTCATCACGCTCACGGGCGCAGTCCTCGCCGCCCTCATCTCGCTTTTTGCCAAGGGCGGCGCCAGAGACCTCCGGATGCCGGGATACGTCGCCACGGCGTCACTTCTGGTCCTGCTGCTGTTCGGCATCTTCACCTTGCGCCGCATAGTGACGCGCAACCGGGCGACGGATGACCTCAAGGCCAAACTCGACCGGATTCGCAAGTACTTCGTGGAGAAGAACGACAAGAGCCGGGTTGATTACCTGCCGTTCAACCCCTATGCGGCGCCGCCGCCTCGCGAAGCCGGCCTGTTCTACGGCAGCGGCGGCCTGATGGAAACGGTCATGCTGATGAACAGTATCGTCGCCGGAGCGGCGCTGGCGTTCTTGCACGGCGCGGTGGTCGAAGACCCGTTCGGCTGTGGTCCCCTCCGGCCAGCGGGATGGCGCATACTGGCCGGCGTGCTTGGTACACTGACCACCTGGTTCATCCAAGTCATTACGATGAGACGCACCTTCAGGCAGGAGCGAATCCCGGTGCCGCGTGAGGTCGAAGCGAAGCTCGTGGCCGTGGCAGAAACTGAGAAGATCAAGCGAGAGCTCGCCGAGATTGACGAGATAGCCGGCTACCGCCTCTGTAAGCCGCATACCGTTACCATCACGGACCGTATCTTCGACACGCAGGACGGGCGTCTGCATCAGCAGGGCCTGCTCCTGCGCACACGCAAGGTCGGCCGTCGCTCCCTGCTCACGCTCAAGGGCCCCTCGACAATACCATCGAACGGCTTGGCCGACCGCCTGGAAATCGAGCTGCCCGCGAATGCTGACTCACGTCGCCGCCTGCTCCATGAGCTGGCGGTTCATGGCATCTACCTGATGCCGTCGGGTTCCCTCAGCAGGAAGGTGGAAGTCGCGCTCAAGAGCCTGGGGCTTGGCGAGCGGCAGCGCCGCGATACGGGGCGGATGGTCCGCGCGGCGAAGGACTACAAGGGGCGCACTGTCGCCGAACTGGCCTTCGATGTCGTAACCTACCACGTCGGGGACGCGAGAGTCCGGCACCAAGAAATCGAGGTCGAGGCCAAGTCCAAGGGTGGACGAGCCGCCGTTGTCGCAATCAGTGGTGCGCTGGAGACCCAGTTCAAAGGCAGCCTCCGGCGGTGGGCATGGTCCAAGACCGCCACCGGTCGCGCCCTCAAGGGGTTGCTGGAAGCGGGAGAGGCTGCCGGATTGCTCGAGGCCGACGGCACCCGCATTCGCGCTGCCGGCTACAGCCGTCTCTCCGAAGCCCTGAGCGCGTCACAGCCCGGCGTGTCGTCCGTGCCGGAAAAGGGCAACTAGGCTACTGCGTCGTCACGACCCGCGCTGCGTACGACGGTATCTGCGGCACACTTCGGGGCTGGCCCAAGGCGTGGGGCGGCGCGGCCGGCCGAGCCGGCCCTCACTGGCTTGTTCCGAAGTCCTTCTCGCAGCAGAACAGGCCGACCCAGTACGCTCCCGGGTAAATGTTGCCGGCCGGGTCAACAAGGCGAATCGCGTAGATGTACTCCGTCTTCGTTGCCTTGGCCGGGATGAGGTCGATGAACTGCCAGGTATCCGAACTTCCGTTGACAAGGCCCTGGGTCGTGAAGGCATGAGAGGGCTTGGTCTTGTTCGTGCCTACAGGGTCCCTAGTCAGGAGTTCGCCGAGCTTCGTGCGGCGTACTTCCCGGTCGTCCGGCTCCTCATCTTTCGGCTCTATGTCCTTGCCCAGGAGGTAGGTGTCGGGTGACAGCTCCGGGTCATACGTCGCAGTGAGCTTCAGCCGAAGCATACTGGCCACCGCTCGCGTGACTTGGAAGCGGAGCTTGCCAAGGTCACCAAGGCGCTTGATGTACGAAGGCTGAGGCGCACTCGAGTCTGGTCTTTCCCACTTCAGTCTCAGTCGCAGGTTCCCATGGAAGTCGGTCCCGGCATCCTCGAACCCGATATCAAATGGCACAAACTCGCTGTCCACTGCCTCGGGCCGCTTCAAGGTGATGCATCTCGCTACGGGCCCGGCGATGATGCTCTGACGTCCGTCCGTCGTCTGCAGAAGCACGCCATACCGTTCAAAGCGCCGCGGGTCGTCAAGGGTCGCCCGGCTTTCTATGACCATCTGGTACGCCCCGAGTCTCGCGCTTGGGTTGTAGCGGGGGGGGGGACGTTTCCCACCTCCGTCCACAGTCCGCTCTCAAGCCGGGACGAGTCCACGACCAAGATGGCGTCGCCATTCATGGGGAGCCGCATCGCGGAGCTGCTCGCTTCGGGCGACGACGGGTCGACCACGATGTACTTGGTGTCGGGTATCTCGCAAACGCCGAGTATCGGGTATATGCGGCCTTCCTGCCGAATCCAACCGGCTTCGACTTCGGCTTCATGTTCTCCAAGGTCCTTGTCTTCGACCTCGAGGTAGAGACAGCCGCCCATCTCCAAGATGCAGTTGATCTTGATGCCTATCTCCGTCTTGCTCCCACTGTTGAACTTGACGACGACAAACTGGCTCGGGTGGTACGCCTCGGGGTCGAAGTACTGCGTCGCCGGGTCAGGGACGACCGATGGCGGGTCGAATCGCTCCTTGTTCTTCACCTCAGCGGGGTCGTCCTTCAGCGGTCCTTGGTAGCGCGGCGGCCAGCACCAACTGAGCCGGTAACCGGGATGGCCGTCCTCGTCTGGCTTGAGTTCCTCCAGCTTGACGTTCGCTGGTCTCGGCGGCCTGGCATCGCTGACCAGCCTCAACGAAGTCTCGTTTGACCAAGAGCTTGTGCGCCCCCAGATATCGCAGAGCCGGACCTGATGATGTACGGTACATTCGGGCGCTTTCACGCTATCGACCACCCGCGCCTGCTTCCAACTTCCTTTGAGCACCGCGACTGTCGGTACGTGCCACTCCGGTTCCGTCCAGTCCCCCTGGTTATCGAGCTTCCTGCGGACTTCGCACAATTGCGCCTCGGGATCATCCGTCCCCCACGACCACTTGAGTTCGACCCGGAAGGCGAACCGCGAAATGGGTGGCCAGGGGCCTGACCCGCAGCGTGCTCGAGAGCATCCGCACCGGCGTCTTCAACATCGCACCGTCGGCAAGTCCATAACGCGGGCGCAGTAAAGACCCGCGCAAGGCGCGGCGCTGGGCTTGACTTTGGCGGACGTGCGTCTACGCTCTAGGCCGCTACAGCCAACCAAGGAGTCCTGCGTGTTTTACAGGTTAGAGTCCGTGCTGGCCGGCATTGATGCCGAGTTCGCCGATATCCGGTACGAGCTGATGCACGAGACCAGAATCGTGTTCAGCGGGCCGGAGCTGACTACACTCGTTTCGAGTTCGACCGATGGGTACGTGCTGCGCGTGCTCAAGAACGGCGGCCTGGCCGAGATTTCCTTCACCCGGCCCGAGGATGCCGGCCGGGCAGCCCTGACCGCGGTTGAGAATGCGAAGCTGATGGCGCAGCATGCAAAGGAACCGGTGCAGTTTGCCCCCGCCGAGGTGGTGAGGGACGAGTTCCACCCGCAACTGAAAGAGGACCCGCGCCGGGTATCGGTGGACGAGAAGCTGGCTCTTACCCGGAAGTACAACGAGCTGGCGCTTGCCCGGGCCAAAGTCGCGACGACCCAGTTGGGCTATACCGACGTGGTGCGCGAGAAGTACTATCTGAACAGCGAGGGGAGCCGGGTGCGTGAGGACCTGGTGACCGTTCGCATCGCCGGTTTCGTCACGGCGCAGGACGGCAGCCTGACCCAGCGGGCGATTTTCGGACTTGGCGGCAGCGACGGGTTTCACGTGCTGCGCGGCCGCGAAGATGAGGTGGACAAGACCGCCGGTATTGCCGTTGACCTGCTGTCGGCCGAGCCGGTCACCTCCGGCACCTATCGTGTTGTGCTCGACCAGAAACTGGGCGGCGTGTTCACCCACGAGGCGTTCGGCCATTTCTCCGAGGCGGACATCATCCAGGACAACCCGACGATGCGGCAGAGGATGCAGCTCGGTGCCCGCCTGGGCAGTGAAGTCGTGAGTATCATTGACGACCCGACCCGGCCGGGTCAGCTTGGATTCTACAAGTACGACGACGAGGGCGTACGGGCGCGTCCCACCCCGTTGATGAAGGCAGGAGTGCTCTGCGGCCGACTCCACTCGCGCCGCACTGCGGCCGCGTACGGCGAGCCCTTGTCCGGCCACACCGTGGCCGAGGACTACCGGTACGCGCCGATTGTGCGGATGGGCTGCATCTACATCGAGCCGGGCATCTCAAGCCGCGAGGAGCTGCTGGAGCAGCTCGGGGACGGGCTGTACCTGCTGACCGCGTACGGCGGCCAGACCTCGGGTGAGAACTTCACCTTTGGCGCTCAATACGGCTTCGTCGTCAGCGGCGGCAGACCGACGCAGATGGTGCGCGACATCAACATCTCCGGCAACCTCTACGACACGCTCAGGAACATCAAGGCGGTCGGCAGCGACCTGAAGCTCGGAGAAATCGGCGGCTGCGGCAAGGGGCAGATGAACATCCGCTCCTGCTACGGCTCGCCCCACCTGCTGGTCGAAGGCGTAGTAGTAGGAGGCAGATAGTGGAACAACTACTCAGGCAGGCAGCAAAGGTCGCAGACCAGGCAGCGGTCTACGGTCAGGACTCGGTTTCCGACGGCGTCAGTTTCGAGAACAGCAGGTTCAAGGAGATCGGCAGCAGCATGGAATCGGGCGTGAATCTGCTGCTCATGAAAGACGGCCGACTGGGCATGGCCTACACCCGCAATCTCATTGACCGAAACAAGCTCATCCAGGACGCACTCGCCGCGCTCGCCCATGGAGTCGAGGCCGACTACCGGCTCCCGGGAACAAGTGAGGTGCCGAGCCTCAACAGCTACGACCCGGCAATCGAACAACTGACCAATACCGCGCTCGTGGACGAATGCCGCCGGCTGTGTGATGAGCTCGGCGAGCGTGTCCAGACCCAGGTCAACGTCGGCGCGAGCCGGTCTGTCACCACGGTGCAACTGCTGAATACGCAGGGTACGCGTCTGTCGGCGCGGCTCTCAGAGTACAACTGCACCGTGTCGCTGGTCTACCCCGGCTCGTATGCCGCGGTCCGGCGCAGCGTCTCGGCCAAGAGCTTTGCTCCGTTCCCGCGCGAGGAACTGGAGTTTGTCGCCGGGCTGTACCAGGAGTCGCGGCAAGAGGCAAAGCCGACGAGCGGCCGCACCCGCGTGCTGTTCCTGCCCGAGGCGATGTACGCCCTGGTCTGGCGCCTGCGGGTCGGAACCGACGGCAAGAATCTCTACGAGAAGACCTCGCCGCTCTGCGACCGGCTCGGACAGCAGGTGCTCAGCGAGAAACTGACCATGGTTGATACTCCGCTTGACGACCGCCTGCCCGGCGCGCGTGGTTTCGATGACGAAGGCACGCCGACCCGGAACCGGCCGCTTTTCGAGCAGGGCGTGCTGCGGAGTTTCTACTATGACCTCTTCTACGCGGCAAAGTGCGGCGTGGCCCCGACCGGCCACGGGTATCGACCTGGCATCACGGGCAAAGCCGTACCGACCCTGCAACACGCCCGCATCCTGCCGGGCGACACGCCGCTTGAGCAGATGGTGAAAGCCATGGGACGCGGTGTGATTGTCGCCGGTGTCATGGGTGCGCACTCAGGCAACATCCTGAACGGCGATTTCTCCATCGGTCTTTCACCCGGCATGTGGGTCGAGGACGGCAGAGTTGTCGGGCTCGTGAAGAATGCGATGGTGGCGGGCAACGTGTATGAAACCATGAGGAACGTCGTGGCGGTGCAGGACCGTGATTACCCGGCGTTCATGGGCTACTCGCCCGCGGTGCTGTTCGATGATGTCAGCCTCACGACCCGTGGCTAGGACCGCGCTGCTCGTCCTCGTCATCCTGGCCGGCTGCCAGAAACCCTGGCCGTTCCTTGACGACCGGTACGCGAAGATTCCTGCGGACGCACGCAAAGGAACACCGGCGACCGACCCGTTTCCGCCGCTACTCGTGTCATCTGAGTACGAGCCGCCGGTCCCGATGGACGGCCCGGTCAATTCGGCCGGGGCCGAGGACTCGCCGTACATCTCGCGCGACGGAACCGAGTTCTTCTTCTTCTTCACGCCGGACGTGCGGGTACCCCTTGCGCGCCAGCTTGCGGACAGCGTAACCGGCATCTGGTATTCGCGCCTTTCCGGCGGCCAGTGGACCGAACCAGAACGAGTAATCCTGAACGACGACGTCGCACTTGACGGCTGCCAGCAGCTCGTCGGTGATACACTCTGGTTCGCCTCGGTGCGCGCAAAAGACATGCTCGGCGACATCGATGTGTTCACGGCGGTGCGCAAGAACGGCGAGTGGCAGAACTGGCGCAACGCCGGCCGACAACTGAACGTAGACTACGATATCGGCGAGTTCCATCTGACCGCCGACGGACAGAGACTCTACTTCGGCAGCGCCGAAGGCTCAAGCGACCCCGACCTCTGGGTCTGCCGGAGAAACGCAACCGGGTGGGACACGCCGGTACGACTCGGCGCGAACATCAACGACAGCCTCAGCCAGTCCCAGCCCTTTGTTTCATCGGACGGCAGGGAGCTCTGGTACACCGGCTGGTGCGACACGATTATGGGACCGTGCGTCTATCGCTCGCGGGCCGACGCGGCCGGCAACTGGCAGACGCCGGAGCAGGTAGTCGTGCGGTTCGCCGGCGAGCCGACCCTGGACGACGCGGGCAACCTGTACTTCGTGCACCACTACTACACCGGCGGCGATTCAAGTCGCATGCTGGAGGCCGACATCTACTTCTGCCGACGAAAGACAAGATGAAAGGAGACAGCGATATGGAATGTCGCACGATCATGGCCGTGCGCCTGACCCGGCGCATGGAAGAGGCAGTGAAGGTGCAGGAGACACTGACCCGACACGGCTGCATCATCAGTCTGCGCATCGGCCTGCACGAGACCAGCAAGGCCTGCTCCGACCGGGGACTGGTCCTGCTGCACCTCTGCGGCACCAGAAAAGAAGTCGCCGCGCTCCGGAAAGACCTGGCCCGCATCAGGGGCGTGAAGACGAAGACGATGGAAATCTAGACCGGGCGAAGCGCGGAGCTTCTGGAAGAGAACAGCGATGGACGTCGTCGCGGCAGTCAATACGCGCCGGGCCTACCGGTCTCTGGCACCGGCGGAAATCACCGAGGAGCTGGTGCGTGACCTTGCGCGCTGCGCCCAGCTCGCCCCGACCTGCAACAACAACCAGCCGGCGCGGTTCGTCTTCGTCTGGGACCCGGCGACGCTGGAGAGGATGAAAGCCGTGTTCAGCAAGGGCAACGCCTGGTGTCATGCCAGCTCGCTCCTCGTCGCAGTCTGCGCCGAGAAGGAGGCCGACTGCCTCATCCGCGACCGGGAGTACTACCTGTTCGACACCGGCATGCAGACCGCGTTCCTCATCCTCCGGGCAACCGAGCTCGGTCTGGTCGCCCACCCGATTGCCGGGTACAGCCCGGACAAAGTGCGCGAGGTGCTCGGCATCCCGGAGCACATGAACGTGATAACGCTGGTCAACATCGGCCGGCACTCAGCCACCATCAGTCCCGTACTCTCCGAGAAGCAGATTGCGGCAGAGATGCACCGACCCGAGCGTCTGCCGCTGGAACAGATGGCCTTCCTCAACCGGTATCCGGCCGAAGCGCCGCAGGAGGTGAGCGGATGATGCTCCTCAGGAAGCTGCATCTCTATGTTGGTTTCGCGCTTGCGCCGCTCCTGCTCATTCAGGCGGTCACCGGCTTCATGCTCCGGCTGGGCATTTACTCGCCGGTCCGGCTGCACAACTGGCAGGTGATTCTCAGGCACGTCGCCTACATACTCGCCGTCGGGCTCGCATTCCTTGCCGCCAGCGGCGCGGTGCTGTACCTGCACATGCGCATCCAGCAGTGGAAGCGCCGGACCCGCCAGTCATAGGACAAGTGCGTAGACTCGTCCCTGCTTGCGCCGTTGCCGCATCCTGGGGGCGGCAGTTGCCACGATATTGCTTGACTCACGGTGAGATGCGACTAACATCATTCCACAAAAAGGAGGTCTGATGCCTTGTGCAAAGCGCGGTGTGAAGAAAACCGCCAAGAAGACCGCAAAGAAAAAGAAGAAGTAGCTTCTGGCTGACTTCTCGAAGGGGCGCGTGAGCGCCCCTTCTTGCTCATGAACGAACTACTCACCCGATTCTCCGAACTCCCCGGCGTCCGCCTCCTGCTCGACCGGCTTGACGCCGGCACGACCATCACCTGCCGCGGCGCGCCTGGTTCGGCCCTTGCCCTGCTTGCGGTCCACGCAACGCATCGGTTGCATCGTCCGGTCCTCCTGGTCGGCGACAACGACGGTTCGGCCCGCGCCGCCCTGGCCGACGCGAGAGTTGTTGGCCGCGACCTTCCGGTGCTGGCATTCGAGCCGGACGCGCCTGGGTTCGCGACTGCGCTGGGACTGCTCGGCCCGGAAAGCGAGGCGGTCGTGGTCGCCACGGTCGCACGCCTCCACCAGCCCGCACCCAGATTCGAGCACGCGGGCCGGGAGCTGCTGGTCGGCCGGGGTGCGAGTCTCTCACCGGAGAGCCTGACCCTCTGGCTCGAAGAGAACGGATACGAGCGCACCGACCTCGTCACCGAGCCGGGTGAGTACGCGACGCGAGGCGGCATCGTCGACTGCTTCCCGGATAACTGCCCCATGCCGGTACGCGTCGAGTTTGTCGGCGACCAGGTATCGTCGCTGCGCACCTTTGACCCGTTGCTTCAGCGCTCGGTCAAAGAAATCGTCGAGACCCCGCTTGCCGGCCGGCGTGCCCCCGCGCCGGGCGACCTGCCCGCCGCTTCCCTGGTCGCGCCGCACTTCGTCCTCATCGGCGAAGGCGTCGACATCGCCGCCGTTGCCGCGGCGGTGTTCACCGACGACGAGGTGACCGACTGCGACCTGGGGTTTGAACCCGCGCCGACTTTTGTCGGCAACCTCGAACTGCTGCGCAATACGATGAGAGAATCGGGCCACGACTACTTTGTTGCCTGCAGCTCCGGTCAGCAGCGCGAACGCCTCGCGGCGCTTCTCGGTGAGGCGGCCCGGTTCCTCGTCGCGCCGCTCAGCTCGGGCCTGTGCCATCCTGGTGCGCGGTTCACGCTTCTGACCGAGCGGGAAATCTACGGCTCGCCGGTCATCCGTCCGGTCCGACACCGGTTCAAGGGCATCCCCATTGACAACGTCGTGGCCCTGCGGCCCGGGGACCACGTGGTGCACGTTGACTACGGCGTCGGCCGCTTCACCGGCACGCGTACCGTCACCGAGAGCGGCGTCGACAAAGACTGCCTCGTGGTGCAGTATGCCGGAACCGACCGGGTCTATGTGCCGGTCGAGAACATCGGCCTGCTCGACCGGTTCATCGGCGACGAGGATTCTCCGCCGGCGCTCGACCGGCTCGGCTCGCGTGCCTGGCTGATTGCCAAGGCCAAAGCCGCGCGGGCCAGTGCCGAGTATGCGCAGGAGCTGCTCGAGGCGTATGCCCGCCGGGCCACGGCTCAGGGCACGGCCTTTGGTCCGGCAACTGAATGGATGACCGAGCTCGAGGCGTCGTTCCCCTTTGAGGAAACCCAGGACCAGCTCAAAGCCCTCACCGACGTGAGACGCGACATGGAGCAGGCGCGACCCATGGACCGACTGGTCTGCGGCGACGTCGGCTACGGCAAGACCGAAATCGCGCTCCGCGCCGCGCTTCGGGCCGTGGCCGGCGCCAGGCAGGTCGCCGTGCTCGCACCTACGACCATTCTCTGCTATCAGCACTATGTTACCTTCCGCCGGCGTCTGGCCCGGTTTCCGGTCCGGGTCGAGATGCTGTCACGACTCACCCCGTCCCCGCGCCAGCAGGAAGTGTACCAGGGCCTCGCCTCCGGCACTGTTGACATCGTCATTGGCACCCAGCAACTACTCGGCCGCCGGGTACGTTTCCGCGACCTGGGTCTATTGGTCATCGACGAGGAGCAGAAGTTCGGCGTGCGCCAGAAGGAACGCATCAGGGCACTCAAGGCCGGGGTTGACGTCCTTACCCTGACCGCGACCCCGATACCGAGAACGCTCTACATGGGTCTCGCCGGTCTGCGCGACATCTCCCAGGTCAACACTCCCCCGGCCGGGCGCCACGAAGTCGCAACCGAGGTCGTTCCCTGGGATGACCGGCTGATTCGCGAGTACGTTCAGCGTGAGCTGGCACGGGGCGGTCAGGTCTTCTTCGTCCACAACGAAATCGCCACGATCGGGACCGTGGCCGACCGACTCGCCCGGCTCCTGCCCGGCCTGAACCTGGCCCTGGCGCACGGCCGCATGAGCAGCCGCCAACTGGCCGACATCTACCTGAGCTTTGCCGCGGGCGAGCACCAGCTCCTGCTCTCGACCGCAATCATTGAATCCGGCCTGGACATGCCCAACGTGAACACCATCATCGTCAACCGCGCCGACCGGTTCGGACTGGCCGACCTCCATCAGTTGCGCGGCCGGGTGGGCCGGGCACAGGAGCAGGCTTTCGCTTTGTTTCTCATTCCGGCCCGGCACGAGGTTACTCCCGACGCCCGCAAGCGCCTCTCGGCCCTGCTTGCCTACTCGCGGCTCGGGTCCGGGTTCAAACTCGCCCTGCGCGACATGGAAATCAGAGGCGTCGGCAATCTGCTCGGCACCGAGCAGCACGGCCATGTCGCGCGCGTCGGCTTCAATCTTTACACCCAGATGCTGAAAGAAGCGGTGGCCAGGCTGAAAGGCGAACCGGCTGCCCCAGAACCCGAACTCAGTCTCGACCTGCCGGCCCGCATCCCGGAGAGCTACATCGCCGACTCGTTCGAGCGCGTGGCAATCTACAAGCGACTGCTCAGCACGGAATCCGAAACCGAGCTCGACGAGCTGAAGAGCGAGCTGGTTGACCGGTTCGGCCACTATCCGGCCTCAGTCGAGCCGCTGTTCCAGGTCGCCCTGGTGCGCGTGCGTGCGCGCCGGCTCGGCCTGCTCAAAGTCACCCTGAAAGGTAACACGGCGACTCTGGTCGGGCCGGACCGAGCCGAATCCGTTTCCGACGGCATTGACGGCCTGCTGGAACGCCTGAGCAAGCCCTGGTAGGCGGGCAGACCCGGTCTTCCGTGCCGAACCGATAACCGGCACTACTGACAGGTCGCGTGAAACGACACCAGCACCCCGGCCCGTCTGGAACCGCGGCAGAAGAAAGCCTCCGCGGTGCCGATTCTGGTACGAGACAGCTTTGCCCGGGTCAGGACCGAAACCAGCGCCGCGATAGCCGCGGAGACAATCGCCGCTTGAAACGCGCCGACATCTGCTGTCTCGAACGCTTGAAGAGCCGCTCAAATCCCTGCTTGCGTTCAAACCCAGACCATCGCGGCGAACAGTGCTCCAGGATACGCGGGCGCCAAAGCCACGTGAAAAACCCTTGCCATCGCGCCACCAGACGCCACGCGCATAGTCCCTGCGCAGGCCGTGGGGGGAACCGGAGAGGCCAAAACGCCCTCTGTCCGGGCAACCGCTTGAACACACGATTCTTAGGTTCATGCTGCGGCCTCAGTCCCCATGATAGTAATCACTATCATTGCCATCTCTTCCCGGACTGCTGCCCCTCCCTGCCGGAAGCTCGCGACCAAGGCCAGGCCGCTCTTCCTGCCGGACTCAGAGCAGGCTTCTGTTCCGGCAAGGCCGGTTGCACACCCGGTGTGCAGGCTCTTGCTAAGGCGCTGACCGCGCCAGAACCCGCTTCACATACAGCCTAACCGCGGCCCTGAACTTGCGCCAGCCTGCCGCCTGGAACAACCTGGCCGCAAGCGCCTTGACACCGACCCAGCCCCGGAACCGCTGCCTGATGACCCGCAGCCTGATGCGGGAGAGTTCCTCGATGCCCAGGCCCGGCTGCAGGAACAAAGGAATCGTCGGGTCCTGACTCAGGTCGGCCAGCCGCGGGTCAGCATATGCCTCGCTCCAGGAAAAGCCCTCAGGCAGAATCTCATGCTCCCGCGCGTAGGTTTCAAGGTAGGTGCCCGGATAGATGCGCACCCCTGCACCGCAGGCCAGCGTAGAGATGCGCGCGCGATGCTTCTCGATGAACCGGAACGTCTGCTCGACATCGGCCATGGTCTCGCCGATGTGGCCCATGGAAAAGAAGACCTTGGTCTTCAGACCCAGGTCGGCGCACCAGTTGAGCAACTCCTCGGCCCGCTCCAGCTTGAACCCCTTGCACATCGTATCGAGCACGTGCTGGCTGGCCGACTCAATGCCGAAGTCCACATAGTAGCACCCTGCCGCCTTCATCTTCTCAAGCAGCGGCACATCGACCGTCCCGACCCTGATTTCGCACTCCCAGGGAAACTCGAGCCCGCGGCGCTTGATTTCCTCGCAGATAGCTTCAATGTGGGCCCGTCGCAGGGTGATGGTTGAGTCGAAGAAACGAATGCTCTCGTAGCCGTAGTCTCTCATAAGCAGTTGGACCTGGTCGAGCACGTATGCGGCCGAGTGGCAGGTCACGTCGTGGCCGTACATCGCGCTGGCAGAGCAGAAGGTGCACTGCATGGTACAGCCACGCGAGGAGATGAAGGCGATGCCGCGCTTGTTCAGGAACTCCATCCTCAGCGCGTAGCGGTCCATGGCCAGCAGGTGCCAGGCCGGGCCGGGCAGGGAATCGAGCCGGCGAATGCGCTCCGGCGGCCCGGTCTCAACGATGCCGCCGTCGTGACGGAACAGCAGGCCGGGAATCTCGCTTAGTTCCCTGGGACCGGTTGCCAGCGCGCGCAGGAGTGCGACCATGACGTCCTCGCCCTCGCCGCGCACGACGATGTCGATGTCGGGTATGTGCTCAAGTGTGTCGCGTCCGGTGAATGACGCATGCACGCCGCCGTACACGGTTGTGATGGCAGCATCGGCCCGCTTCACCCGGCGGGCGATATCGAAGCTCTGCCTGCGCGTGTGGGTTGTGCCGGAGATGCCGACGACGCGCGGCCGCAGTTCGGCCAGACGCTGCTCCAGCGGCCTCTGCTCGACTTCGCGGTCGAGAACCCGCACGACGAACCCGGCCTGCTCGACCCGGGCCGCGATGTACGCCAGCCCGAGCGGCGGTATCAGTTCAAACGGAACCCCGCGTTCCCTGGGGTTCACGAGCAGCAGGTCAGTCATGCCGGTCTTGAGGCGAATGATAGGACGCGATGCACGTGGTGTCAAAAGAACCGTCCTTCGCAGCTCGATTCAGGGCCGGTGCGGCTGCTCGCGCCGGCATGCCGCGGTGCTTGATTCGCCGTACCGGACGGCTATATTCCCCTCATGGACCACGCTCACATCTTCGAGGCCGCGGGCCGGTTTCACGGCCACATCGGACCGTGGCTGGCGCTCGGGGTCCGGGCCGGACTCCTTGCCCGGAACCGGCTGCGCGCCTGCCAGTTTGAACTCGTGGCTGACGTCTACTGCCCGGACCGTACGCCCTACACCTGCTTCCTTGACGGAGTCCAGTTCAGCGCCGGCTGCACCATGGGCAAGGGCAACATCCACCACCACCCTGCCGAAGGCTGCCGGGCAGTCTTCTCGGCCACGGCCGGAGCCGCGCCGGGTCAGGAACTGACCCTGGAGATTGCGCCGGCGTTGTGGTCCGAACTCCACCAGCATGACGGACTCACGCCGCAGCAGGTAGCGCTGCTCGGCTACGATGTGTTCGGCCGGCCGCCGGCAACGCTCTTCATCAACGCCCCGACCGGCGGAAACTGTGAAACCCGCGGCCGCGGTCCGGAGTCTAACGAGCCGTAAATGAGTAATCAGGAGGTGAGCAATATGGCTCGTAATCTGGTAACCTGGGACCCGTTCCGCGAGATGACCACGATGCGGGACGAGATGGAACGGCTCTTTGACAACGTGCTCGGTCGGTATCCGCGCGAGCGCGCCGAGAGCTTCTGGGCTCCTTCGGTTGATGTCGAGGAAACCAACGACGCGGTGACGGTGCGGGCTGAGATTCCCGGCATGAAGAAGGAAGACATCAAGGTGACTGTGTCGGACGACATGGTCACCATCAGCGGCGAGCGCAAGCACGAAGCCGAGCACAAAGACAAGACCTATCACCGCATCGAGCGCGTCTATGGCAAGTTCCAGCGGACCATCGGTCTGCCGGCCGACGTCGAGGGCGACAAGGCGAAGGCCAGCTACAAAGCCGGCGTACTCGAACTGACTCTGCCCAAGTCGGCCAAGGCTCGGGCCCACGAAGTCCAAGTCAAGGCCGAGGACTAGCGCCTCAGTCCTTCGGTCTGCCTGAGACCCGCCTTCGGGCGGGTCTCTTGGTTGTCAGGGCACTCTGACCGCCAGTATCCAGGGTTGCGAACTACAGCCGACGAAGCTGGGGGCGCAGGAGCGAGACCACGACCAGGTTTGCCATAACCAGGCAGCCACCGACAAGAGTCGCGGCCGGCGCGCCGGCCTTCTGTGCTACCGCACCGGCAAAGAAGCTGCCGATGGGGAACATCCCGTTGAATGCCAGGGTGTAGACCGACATGACCCGACCACGCAGGTGGTCAGGCGAGAGCAACTGAATCATCGTGTTCGTGAGCGAGGCGACCGTTGTCTGACAGAAACCCATCAGCACCATCGCCGCCAGTGCCAGGTGCAGGCTGCGGACAAAGGAGAACGCAATGAGCAACAGAGCGAGCGCGAACGTAAACGCCGTGAGCATCAGGCCGCGGCGGGCGGTGCGGCTGACCGTGGCAAGGGTGAGGCCGCCGACAACCGCGCCGACGCCGAGCGCGGTCATCATCAGCCCGTACCCGCCTGGCCCGGCGTGCATCACGTCCCGGGCAAAGACCGGCATCAGCGGCAGATACACGATTCCGAAAGAACTGAAGACCGCCATCATGACAATCAGCGTGAGGGTATCTTTGTCTGCTCGGACCCGGTTCAGGCCGACGAGCATCCGCTGCCAGACCGTCTCACCGGTGGGCTGAGAGCGTGGATGGTCGAGGCGGATGAGCAGCAACGCGCCGATAATGGCAAGAAAGCTCACGCTGTTCAGGCCGAAGCAGCCTGCCGGCCCGATGATGCCAATGAGCATGCCGGCCAGAGCCGGGCCGACGACCCGCGCCGAGTTGAACATCGTCGAATTGAGGGCGATGGCATTGAGCACGTCGCGGTGGCCCACGAGTTCCGGCACCATTGATTGAACCACCGGTGAGTTGACCGTAACGACGAAACCGGCCAGGGCCGAGATGGCAAGGATATGGGTTATGCTCACGACGCCGGTCCAGGTAAGAACCGCAAGCAGGAGCGCGAGCACGGCGAGAATCGCCTGGGTGATGACCATCAGGTTGCGCTTGTTGTAGTGGTCGGCCATGACGCCTGCCGGCAGAGAAACGAACCAGGCCGGCAGCCAGGCAACGGTCGAGTTCAGCCCGACGATGAAAGGGGAGTTGGAAAGCTGGAGCACGAGCCAGCCCGAGGCGATGCTTTGAATCCACGTCCCGATGAGCGAAACGAACGCGCCGAACCAGTAGAGCCGGAAGTTGCGGTGCTCGAATGCGGCGAGCGTCGGCGGCAGGAAGATACGGAACCGGGACGGGGTCGTGTCAACGGCCTGATTGCCGGCGGGCATCGCGGCGAGGGAGGGTTCCTCGTCGGTTACTGCCGGGTCGGCGGAGTCGGTTTCTGGCTTGGACAAGAATGTGATTCTACCGAGTCGCGGACGGCTGTAAACCCGGAAGTGCGACCGGTTACAGGCCCGCGGCCGTCTCCGAGACCTTGAGCCCGACCATCCAGCGGAAGGCGAACCGGTGCTTTCGGTCGTACCGCCAGAGCGGGAAGTCGGCGTAGAGCGGCCCGAGGCGGAGCCGGACGCCGGCGTCCATCTTCGGCTGCGGTAACAGCACGGCCATGCTGTCACCTGTGTTGCCCATGTCGAAGAAAGGCTGGACAAACCTGACCGGTGTAAGGTAGAGGTTCAGCCCCCAAGCGTGGCGGCCGTGGGTGTACTCGCCGGCAAAACCGCGGATGTTCGCGTCGGCGTCGTAGTGCCAGCGCTCCTGGCCCGAAGTCCGGTCCTTGTACCCCCAACTGACCGGCTCATCCGGCGTGGCCGTCAGGCCGCCGGAAAGGTAGAACTGCTCCTGGGCAGGGACACTGCCCTGAATCGTCCCGGCAAAGAACCGCAGCGTGACCCCGGAGTTCATGCGCCAGCGGAAAGTGTGCACCTGTTCGATGCTCGCTTTCCAGTAGTCGAAATCGCCGCCGAGCTCGGTCAGTCCCCGCGCCAGATAGAGCCGCTGGCTGCCCTTGAAGTTGCGCCGCTCATAGGTGTGGGTGAGCCTGGTCCGCAGGTCAGAGAACGCGGCCGAGTCCCAGGCGCGAGGGTCACGCAGGCGCAGGTCGTAGAGACTGAGGAACCGGTAGCCCATTTCGATGAACGCCTGAGGCGGGCGGAACACCGGGCCGAGTTCGTAGACAAGGTTGGCCCGCGCTCCTGCTTCGACACCGGAGTGGTCAAGTCCGACCATGAACCGCAGCCGGTTGGTAATGAACTCGAGCGGGGTCGAGTAGCTCAGGCTGGTATGCCAGTCCTTCAGCCTGGTCGCGTAGGTTTCGCTCAGCATCCACATGTGGCGTCCGCGCAGCGGACCGGCATCAACGAACAGCCGGCCCATGAGCCAGCCCTGAAGCTGGACTCCGTGGTAGCTGTCAAGCCAGGCATACGGGCCATAGAAGACCTGGTATGTACTGAAGCTCGGCAGGGCGATAATCGGATGGAACTCGACCCGACGCAGACTGAGCCGCGAAGGAATGAGGGTATCTGCGGGGTCAAGGGCAGCAAGGCGGGCGCTTGTCCCGGGGAAGTACTGCTCGAACTCGGCCGGGCCGGGACGCCGGGCTCGCGTCGAGCTGATGTAGCTCCGCATAAGGCTGTCAAACCTGGGTGTGCCCTGCTCGTGCTCGATCGCATGGAGAAGCAGGCCGGGCTTTGAGACGTGCCGGGCTGAAAACCCGAGCGCATCCCGGCATGTCAGCACGTCCTCGCACAGGATACCGTTGGAGGCAGCGACGTAGTAGCTGGCGCGATGGAAGTATGTGGCACTGAGCCCGGGGAACAGCGCGGCAATGAACGGCTGGTCGGTCAGGTTGGTCGGCCCGTAGCGTGCCGCCATGTGGCGCATCTCGGCGTGCGCGGCCGGACCCAGGGCAAGCCACGGATGTTCCAGTTCGTCCGTACCCAGGGCACAGGCGAACCACTGGAGCGCAATCTGCCGCGCCAGGGCCTGCTCGAAGACGCGCGTGCCTGGAATCGAACGCTGCGCCACCATCACCAGCCCCGGATACGAAGCATCAACCGCAGCAGCGCCGCCGGCCTGCACGACCGTAAGCTGCGCAAACGGGTACGGGCCGTACCACGCGGACAAATGCTCCACCATGTCCCTGATGCAGTCCATCGTCCCGGGCCAACCGGAAACGCCACGGCTCGGGCAGAGCAGCTCGACCCTGACCCCGCAGAACGAGTCGGCAAAGACAACATAGTCGGACCCGAGGAACAGGGCGAAGTCGGGCACGTTCCAGGCCACGCGCATCTGTTTCCTTCTGCCTTCGGATTGCGTGGTCCAGACCTCGGTCCCGGACGCGGCAATGACCAGGCTGGCAGGAGCAGTAATGGTGACAGAATAGTCCGCGAACTCAGACGGAGACCGGCCGAATACGTGGCAGCCGTCGGCATGCCAGCGGCGTCCAGTGCGGGCGGCAACCTGGGGAAAGCAGTGCACAAGGACAAACGTGTTGCCCTTGTGCCCGAACCAGCCCGGCATCCGGGGCAGCCGGGTCGTGAAATCCAGGCCCAGGAGCACCGAATCGCCGGGAGCAAGCGGCGAGGGAAGCGGCAGCTCCAGCTCGGTGCCGTGCATATGCGGCGCGACCGTCGCACCGTCGGCCGCCGCGCGCGTGATGCGCATCCAGCCACGCGCCGAAGGTGGCGCAAGGGAGAACTCGAACCGGCCCAGCGCCTCCAGTTCGCGGGCGTACTCAGTGAAGCGGTCGGCAAAGGCGTTGGGGAATGCGTGCAGCCAGACCGCGTCAAGCGTATCGGCCGAGTGATTGCGATAAGTGATTTCCTCTGCGCCGATGAGTGTGTGTGCCACTTCATCAAGCATGAGACGAACTGAGTAGCTCGCGGCCGGCGGCCCGGCCCACGCCAGTGCCGAAACCAGCAGGAACACCGGCAGCAGCGGCCGGGAGCTCATCCGGTCGCCCCGGACGGGCGGAACGCGTCAAGACAAACCGAATGAATCTGCTGGACCAGCGACCGCTCCAATCCTGACTGCACCGCAGCCTGTGCCTGTCGAGTCAGCTCGCGCTCGGTCATGTCCGGCTTCACCGCCTCGTTCCCCAGCAGTCCGCAGCAGGTACGGGCAAAGGCCAGGTACGCGGCTTCTGAACGAAACCGAACCCGAGCAGCACGCAGCAGACTGCGAACCCGCGCTTCCACGCGGGCGACCGTGCTCCAGTAAGCCCGGTCGCGCTGCTGCCTCTCCGCAATACGTTCAGCCCGCAGTCGCTCCCGCAACGGCCGGCGGTCACGACGGCGACTGACCAGAGTTGCATCCTGGACAACCGCACTTTCTAGCGCAGGCCGCTGGCTTTCGGATACCGGCGGCTTGTCGGGTTGTGGCTCCCCGCTGGACGCCGGAGCGGTCGTCTGCGGCAGCACCTCAACGATTCGGTCCCAAGAGACGCCGCACGCGGCGAGAAAACCTGTCAGGGTGCGCAGCGTGGGATTGGGAACAAGTCCCCGTTCCAGGCGCAGCACGTACTTATAGCCATGGGTCGGGTCAAAACCCAGGCGCCGGGCCAGCTCGGTCTGGGAGATGCCGGCCTCAGACCGCAGCTCCCGCAGCCTCTGTCCCAGCCGGTCCATACCGGCCAGCGCCGGATGGGCATGGCGCCCCATCAGTTGGCCTTTCGGATTCGGGTGTCCATTTGCAGCTAGATGCTACGGCTCTGCGCCGGCTTGTCAAACCCCGCAAGATATGGCAGCCTTACCGGCCAGGGCGCACATCTTAATCCTCCACGGCGTCACGAAAGATGCGAGCCGGCCGGGACCGGAGCGCCCCTCGGCCGACAAGACTTGACCTGAACCGGTTTGTCGGTAGTCTGTTGACAACGGCTTTGTTCCGTTGTAGATTACTGCATTGAGAAGAACTGTGTGCATGTCCGGCTGGCTTGACCGGTCAGGCCGTCCCGTGACAGAGACTTCGTGTATCAAGGCTAGACTAAACCAAGGAGGACTGTCGATGAGAACCACAGCCAGAGTCGTAAGCATTCTCTTGGGTGTGACGTTCATGCTGACCCTGGTCGGCTGCCCCAAGAAAGCTGTCAAGAAAGAAGAGCCCATTCCGCCCCCGCCGCCGCCTCAGGTCGAAGAGCCAGTGGAACCGACACCGGAGTTCACCTGGAATCTGGTGACGATCAACTTCGACTTCGACAAGTCGGACATCAGGCCCGGTGACGCGACCAAACTGCAGGACAACTACGGCCAGATGAGCAAGGCCGCGGGCATGGGTCTGAAGCCGGGTATCACAATCGAGGGCTACTGCGACCCGATCGGCACTTCCGAGTACAACATGGCACTCGGCATGCGCCG
>CAZQFS010000010.1:0-38842 GCA_964592755.1 uncultured bacterium
ATCCTGACGCGCCCGGCTCAACACCTCCCGGTCGCGAACTATGTCAGCCACCTTCAGGTCCGGCAGCCCGTGCTGACGTGTGCCCAGAATCTCACCCGGACCACGCAGCTCCAGGTCCTTTTCGGCCAGCGCAAATCCGTCGGTCGTGCCGGCAAAAAACCGGAGCCGCTCCGCGGCCTGGCCGAACTGCGCTCCCCTGGCCAGCAGGATGCAGTAGGACTGCTGCTCGCTGCGGCCGATTCTGCCCCGCAACTGATGCAACTGGGCCAGACCGAACCGCTCCGGATGCTCAATCAGCATCATCGTCGCATTAGGCACGTCAACCCCCACCTCGATGACCGACGTGGCCACCAGGATGTCCAGTTCGCGGTTGCGGAATCGCGCCATCAGGTCAAGCCTGTCTTCACTTTTCATCCGGCCATGCACCATGCCCACCCGGTGCCGGGGAAAAGCCGCCTTCATCTCCTCGAACGTCCTCTTCGCAGACGCCAGGTCCAGCTTCTCGCTCTCCTCAATCAGAGGGCAGACCACAAACGCCTGCTCGCCCGCGTCCAGGTGCCGGCAGACCGACTCATAGACCACGGACCGCTCCTTCTCGGTCACCAGCCGCGTCATAACCGGGCGGCGGCCGGGCGGCTTCTCGTCCAGTACCGATACGTCCAGGTCACCGTAGACCGTCATCGTCAGCGTCCGCGGTATCGGGGTTGCGGTCATCACCAGGAAATCCGGATTCAGCCCCTTGTTCAGAAGCGATGCCCGCTGCATCACCCCGAACCGGTGCTGCTCATCCACCACCACCAGCCCGAGCCGGTTGAACCTCACGCCCTCCTCTATCAGGGCATGAGTGCCGAACACAACCTGCACTGTCCCCTCCTCAAGACCGGCAAGAATCTCGCCTCTCTCCCCTGAACCGCACGAGCCGGTCAAAAGCCTTGTCCTCACACCAACCCGCGCAAGCGACTCCTGCCAGACCTCAAAATGCTGCTCGGCCAGAATCTCGGTCGGCGCCATCATTGCGGCCTGGAAACCATTCTCGCAGGCAACCAGCATCGCGACCAGCGCCACCACGGTCTTACCCGAGCCAACATCACCCTGAAGCAGTCGATTCATCATCCTTGCCCGGGCCATGTCCTGCTTCACCTCATCCAGCACCCTTATCTGGCCGCGGGTCAGACAGAACGGCAACCCCGCAACAAAACGCCGGGTCAGACTTCCCTGCTCCACCAGCGCCTGACCACTCACCCGTGCCGCCTCGCGGCGCCGCAGCGCCAGCAGCAACTCAAAGTAGAAAAGCTCATCGTATATCAGACGCTCCCGGCTGCGTCGCGCTGCCGCCGCGTCAGTCGGAAAATGCACGTCCTCTAACGCCGTCCTGACATCAGGATAGTTGTACCGGGTCAGCACCTCGCCTGGCAGTGACTCGGCCACCAAGCCGAGAAACCGGTCCAGCGCCCCCCGCACTGCGCGCCGTATCGCCCAGACGTTCAAACCTTCGGTCAGCGGGTACACCGGGACAATCACGTTCGTGAACGAGAACTCCGCGTCAGCCTCGCCCACCTCAAACAGCGGATTCACGAACTGCTTACGCCGAAACTGGCTCACCTGGCCGGAAACCAGGATCTCCTGTCCGGTTCGGAACCGCTCCTTCAGGTCCGGCCGGTTGAACCAGACCACCTCAATCGAACCGCTCTGGTCCCGCACCAGACACGAAACAAACGACCGGAAACCCCGGGTCCGTCGTACCCCTGCGGCAACAACCCGTCCGATCACGGTTGCCTCGTCCCCGGCTCTCAGCCTGGCAATCGGCACGACCTGTGACCGGTCAATGTAGCGCCGGGGAACCAGAAAGAGCAGTTGTCCTGCGGTCTCGACCCCGAGTCGAGCAAACTGCTCGGCCCGCCGAGGCCCGATGCCCTTCAGATACTGCACCGGCGTATCCAGCCCGGTGACAAATCCGCCCTTTCTCGTCGGTCGGACCCGCCCGGCAACGCCTTCGGCATCAGCCATCGGTTATACTCCAACCAGCCTGCGGAACCCGGACTCGTCCAGCACCCTGACGCCGAGTGACCGCGCCTTGTCGTACTTGGAACCCGGCTCCCTGCCCACGACCACGTAGTCGGTCTTCTTCGACACCGAAGAGACCACGGCTCCGCCCCGCGACAGGATGAGCTCGGTCGCCGCCTCGCGCGTGAATGACTCAAGCGTCCCGGTGAGGACGAACTTCAAGCCCGCCAGCGGCTTCGGACCGCTGACCTCCTCCTCAGCCAGCCGCAGCCCTGCATCTGCCAGCCACCTGACCAGCCTGACGTTCTCCTCATCGCTGAAGAAATGCGCAATTGACTCGGCCACTGCCGTGCCGATTCCAGGCACAGCAGCAATCTCGGCCGGCCCGGCGTGCCGGAGCCGCTCCATCGAGCCGAAATGGCGTGCCAGCAGACGGGCCGCGTGAATCCCAACGTGTCTGATACCCAGTCCAAAGAGCACCCGCGAAAACGGCCGGGTCTTGCTCGCCTCAAGCCCGGACAACAGCCTTTGAGCTGACTTCTCTCCCATTCGCTCCAGCCCGGTCAGCCGCTCCTGCGTAAGACCGTACAGGTCGGCGAAGCTGCGCACCAGCCCTGCCTGAACCAACTGCTCGGCGAGCTTCCAGCCCAACCCTGCAATGTCCAGTGCCTGGCGCGAAGCGAAGTGCACCAGCCGCGCGGTCAGTTGAGCCGGGCACGAAGCGTTGACGCAGCGCCACGCCACCTCGTCTGCCTGACGGAAAAGCCTTGTCGAACAGACCGGACAGCGCTCAGGCATTCGGAACCGGTGCGTGCCCCGGGGCCGCTTCTCTTTCAGCACCTTGAGCACCTGAGGGATTATCTCGCCCGCCTTGTGCACCAGCACCGTATCTCCCTCGCGAATGTCAAGCCGCTCGACCTCGTCCATGTTATGGAGGGTCGAATGAGTCACGGTCGTACCGGAAAGCAAGACCGGCGCGAGTTCTGCGACCGGTGTCACCGTGCCCAGTCGCCCGACGTTGACAAAGATGCACCTGACTGTCGTCTCCTTCTCCTCCGGCGGGTACTTGTACGCCACTGCCCAGCGCGGGCTCTTCTCGGTCATGCCCAGTTCGTCCCGGTCGTGGAACCGGTCGAGTTTCACCACCATGCCGTCCACGTCATAGGACAGTCCGACCTTCTTCTCGCGCCACTCCTCGCAGTAACGGATGACCGCCTCGATGTCCGAGAACAACCGGCTCTCAGGAGCAACGCTGAAGCCCATACGAACGAGTGCCGAGAGTACCTCGCTGTCACGGTCCAGACTCTCTATCGGCCGCGGGATGGTATGAACGAAACAGGCCAGCCTCCGCGCCCGCACCACCTTCGGGTCCAGCAGCTTCAGTGTTCCGGCCGCGGCGTTGCGCGGATTGGCGAACACCGGCATACCTTCTGTTTCCCGCTCCTCATTGAGCTCGACAAACCGCTTCCTCGACAAGTACACCTCGCCCCTGACCTCAAACTCGTCAAAACCAGACACCGTCTCACGCAGACGAAGCGGCACGGTATCAATCGTACGGACGTTGGCGGTGATGTCGTCACCCCGTCGCCCGTCGCCGCGGGTCGCGGCCAGAGTCAACCGCCCCCCCTGGTAGCGCAGGGATACGGCCACGCCGTCGATCTTCTGCTGCACCAGGTACTCGGGCGCGGTCACGACCTTGCGCACCCGCGCGTCGAACTCACGCAGCTCGTCGTAGGAGTAGGTGTTGTCCAGCGAGAGCATCGGCGAGCGGTGGACCACAGTTGCGAACTCCTTCAGCGGCTCGCCCCCGACCCGCCGGGTCGGCGAATCGACCGCAGCAAGGTCGGGAAACTCCTGCTCCAGTGCGGCAAGTCGCTTCATCAGCCGGTCGAACTCCTCATCCGAGATGACCGGCTGGGCAAGCACATAGTAGCGGTAGTTGTGCTCGTCAATCTCTTTGGCCAGACGGAGAATCTCTGCCCTGGCCTGGTTTCTATTCACGCCTGCTATTCTACCCAAGCTGCGCCGTTGTCAACCATCTCGCCAGTCTGCCGCACCGCACCGAGCGGAGCTCAGGTTGACAATCTGCCCCGGCCGGCTACCCTGTCGGGTGGATTATCTTCTTCTTGTCCTGCTCGCGTCTGCTCCTTCAATCCAGGTCCTGCGCTGGCAGAGCCCGGACAACTCTCGCCCGACCCGTTGCGCTGACTGGCGCAGCTCGCAACCTGCCGGTCCTGACTTGCACATCCGGCCCGTCTCTCCAGCCGGCCCGCGACTCAACCCAGGCGTGGACGTCCTGGTTGAGGAAGACCTGGTTGGCGCACTCAGGTCGTCCCTTGACACCCTTTGCGACGACCTTGAGCAGGAGGGACTCTCCCCGGCCCTTTACTCTGCAGCCGGCTCCTCGGCTGAATCACTGCGTGCCTTCCTTGCCCGGGAGTATGAAACCGGCGTGCGCTATACAGTCCTGGTGGGCGACCTGCCGGTCGCCTGGTTCCAGATGGTTGACGACTGGAACTCCAACGGCCGGCGCGACCCGGATGAGGGCTACGAGGAGTTCCCCTGTGACCTCTTCTTCATGGACCTCGACGGCGACTGGGCCGACCAGATGATGCAGCTCGACACGCTCGACAGCCTGGTGCCCGGCTCAGACGGCATCTACGACAGGCACGAAGGCAGCATTCTGCCTGAGATGGCGGTCTCCCGCCTGCCCGCTTCGGCCATCGGCAACGAAGTCACCCTGCTTGGCCAGTACTTCGCCAAGGACCACCGCTATCGAAACGGCGGCCTCCCGGTCACGGAACGGGCTCTGGTCTACATTGACGACGACTGGGTTCCCTATGCGTCCGAGTGGGACAACGCGGTCGGCTATCTGTACCCGGAGCGCATCTTCGTCTGGCACCGGGAGACGACCCGGGTCCGGGACTATCGACCCCGCATTGACACCGCCGCCTACCAGTGGATTCAGCTCTGCTCCCACTCCTGGCCCGGCGGGCATGCCATGAAGTACAACAGCGGCCAGAGCTGGGACTACTTCTACGCCGACCAGATTGCCGGACTCAACCCCGAGGCCGGCTTCTACAACCTCTTCGCCTGCTCCAACGCGCGCTTTGTCGAACGCGGTTACTGCGGCGGCTGCTACGTATTCCAGACCACGACCGGGCTCGGCGCGGTCGGCTCGACCAAGACCGGCTCGATGCTCAGGTTCGAGGATTTCTACTTCGCCCTGAGCGAAGCCAGGCCACTGGCCGAGGCTCTCTCCATCTGGTTCTACTGGCGCATGATGGACGGCGTCGAGCCGTGGGAACAAGCCTGGTTCTACGGCATGTGCCTGGTCGGAGATGGAACGCTCAAAGCCCGGGTTCCAACTGCCCTTGCCGAGACTCCTGGTCGCGCGCTCCCTTCACCTTGCCGGCCCACCATCGCTCGCGGCGTGCTGCGGCTGAAAGCCGGTGTGGGAGACGCCTCTGCCGTCAGACGTCTGGGGTCATGCCCCAGGCCTGCCCTGCTCGACGCCTGCGGTCGCTCGGTCCTTCTCCTGCATCCGGGACCAAACGACATCTCTCACCTCTCACCCGGCGTCTACTTCGTCCGCGGTGAGACTCAGGCTCAGAACACGGTGCCGGTCGTGGTCGTTCGCTAGACGGCCCGCCAACAGGCAGTCAGACGGTCGTCTGTTAGAGCCGGATTCAGTCCCGGCGAGTCTTGCGCAGAACGAAGACGAACTGGTAGGCGAAATGCCGGGGTAACAGCGACCAAGCCAGCTTGAGGAGGAGCCCCTTGGCAATCCTGAGTGGGTTGGCTGAGGAGAAAGGTCTGAGCTTCTGCGCGGGCCAGCGGTCCTGACGCGTGCGGACGACCTCGAGCCCGTTTCTCGCGAAGAACTCGCGCCACTGGCGGAATGACAGCAGGTTCTCGTTGATGTCCTGTTGCTCAGTGCCGTGCCGGCCCGCCAGCTTCCAGTACAGGAAGTTAGAGTTGGGCACGAGAATGCACAGGAGCGCGTCAGGCTTCGTCACCCGCCTCATTTCTGCCAGTCCTTTCTCCATGTCGAGGAAATGTTCGAGCGAGCCGATGCAGGTGACGTAGTCGAACGTGGCATCCGAAAACTTCAGGTCCTCGCCTCTGCCGACCACGACCGAGGACTCAGGAGAGACCTGCTGCGCCAGTCTGACCGCCTCTTCTGAGATGTCGGTGCCCCATGTCTTCAGGCCGCGTCCAACTGCAGCCCTGAGCAGATAACCTGTGCCGCAGGCGACGTCGAGCAGCTTCCGGCCGGGCTCGACTCCAAGGTCGTCGAGAAAGACCGGGTAAGCATCGGCCGTGCGCATCGAATCGACGCCCCGGGCCGCATAGCGCCGGTTATACCAGACCTTGATTTCCTGCTCGGTAGGCATGACTAGTGATGAGTGACCGATGACAAGCCGGGTTCGTGCCGGCGGCGGAGGAGGGATGTAATGACCGCGGTACCGGCAAGGAAGAGAAGCGAGGCGAGCGTGAGCAGACCGCCGGTTCGGTAGTGACGATTGTCGTAGCGGAACACAACTTCGTGCTCTCCTTCCGGGACTGCCACGGCCCGGAACGTATGGTAGGCCCGCAGCACCGGAGCCGGTTTGCCGTCAACCCACGCTTTCCACTCCGGGTGCCAGTTCTCGGACAACACCAGGATGGCCGACTGCCCGGACTGGGTCCGGACCGCAATCTGGTTTGCATCGTGCGATGTCACGATGGCGTGTGGCGCCAGGCCGAGCTGGTAGATCGGCGGCACAGAGCCGGGTGTCTCGTAGAGCAGGGCAATCGCGGCAGGGTCAAAGCCGGGGCTCGACAGTCGAGTGATGACTTCGTCCTTGTCTTTGACGACTTCGTAGCCCTGTGCCATGAATGCCCGGGGCAGAGCCCTGGTGTTCTCGTACACCGAGTAACGCGGTCCTGCATGGACGGGTGCAAATGTCGGCTGGCTCAGGTATGCTTTGAGCTGGCTGATGTACTGCTGGGAGCGCTGGTCGAAGCGGGAAACATCTTCCGGCAGGGTGGGCGCAATCACGTACTTGACATTGGCCAGATTCATGAAGTTGGGCAGCATCAGGTTGCCGGCCTGGAACATGACGCTTGTGCCCGCGCCGATGAAGTCCTGGTAGCTTTGCAGCGGGTTCGGCATCTGACCGCCGGTGGACTGGATGCCGTGGTACATCAGCAGGCCTTCGTCCGACCGCTCGAAGTTCAGGGGCAGCACCCGGAAGAGCGAGGTATCGGACTTGAGCGCGGTGACTGCGTCGTCTGCGGCAAAATACTCCCGGGGCACGGACATGCCCCGGATGTAGCCCTTGGCTTCATTCCAGAGGTTGAAAGAGATGCCGGAATCGAGCACCATGACGATGGCGGCGGTTGCCGCAAAGTGGAGGAGCTTGATGCGACGGCCAAGCAGCAGGTATGCGAGCACGAACCCGGCCGCGGCGAGGAGTGCGGCGAGGAGCAGGCCGGAGACGATGTTCGGGTAGTTGGCCTCGAGTGCGGCGAACTTCTGCTCGGACTGCATCGTGGCAGAGCGGAGCAGGGAGGTTAGCGGCCCCTTCAGTGCGCCGAACAAGACGAACAGGCCGAGCGGCACGGCGCCGGCAATGAGCGCGGTGCGTCTGGTCTTCCCCGCATCTTCCTGCTTGAACTCGCGGAGCAGGTGGTCAATGCCGAACCCGGCGAGCACCACGAGCGAGAGGGCCGCGAGGAAGAATATCATGGCCGGGCCCCGGAACTTGGACACGCCCGGGAACAGGTAGAAGGGAATACGGTAGAACGGCGTGTTGCCACCCCAGGCCATGAGCAGGCTGCCCAGAAAGCTAAAGGTGAAGAACCTCACGAACCGGTCTCTCCAGCGCCGGAACACGGCAATGGCGGCGAAGAGCAGAGGCAGGATGCCGAGATACTCGCTGTGCAGCTTGAATGGATTCGCCCCCCAGTAGGCGTCAAGCCCTCCGGAGAACCGCGGGGTAAGCAGGTCAAAGGTCTCGATTACGGGCATTGACCACGAACTGGCATAGGCGTAGCCGCGCTCGCTGCCGCGTGAGGCATACGGCATGTTGGCGTAGATGGGCAGATACTGGATGGCGGACAAAGCAGCCATGAACCCAAGCCCGACAGCAAAATACGCTCCCAGTCTGACACCGAGCAGCGCTGACCTTTCAAGGCGCAGGGTCGAGATGAGCATGAACAGGAAGTACGCCACAACAATCAGACCGGTGTAGTAAACCTTCTGGATGTGGCCGGACAGGAGCTGCAGACCCATGAACAGGCCCATGAGCAGGAACTGAACCAACTGCCGCCTGGTCATGCCGCGGTGCAGGAAAAGAAGGGCAAACGGGGCAAGTGCCGAGCCGATAAGGCGGCCGTCATGACCGGCGTAGGTAAGCGTGACAAGGCTGCCGGAGAACATGTACGCCACGCCGGCCAGGCCCGCCGGAACAGGGCCGAGCTTCAGTTCCTTGAGGAACAGGTAGACCCCGAGCCCGGCCAGCGACAGGTGCAGGGTGAACGTCCATGTCCAGACCACGTGCACAGGCAGAACAAGACGCAGGAACAGGGTCGGGTAGAACATGTCAGCGAAGAACGCCGCCCCGGTGGGCTGACCTGACAGGATATGCGGCATCCAGTACGCAAGCGAGTGATGGCCGCTGATGTAGCGGGCCATGAACTCGCGTATCATATACCCGCCCGCGCCAATCCAGTCAGTGCCGTGGAGCATTCGGCCACCGAACAGGTACTTGCCGTAGAAGACAAACGGGAGCAGGAAAAGCAGGACGACGATGACTCGTTCCAAGGTCTTCTCCGACAAGGGGCAGGCCACCGCAGGAATCACCTGACTTCGGGCAGGGGCGGTCTTATGGGGCTGGTGCTTCTCTCTCATGCTTCCTCCCTCGGTTGAGCAAGGGCAGACAGACCAGGGCGACCACGGCCTCACTCACCGTCATCCAGACCCGGGTCAGCAGGGTCGAGATGATGGCGACCGGGCCGGGCATGACCATCTTGAGAATCAGGGTGAAGATGCCTTCGCGGACGCCGAGTCCGGCCGGAACCACGAGCGCCAGGAATCCAATCATCCACGAGATGGCATAGCCGCCGAGCACGACTGGCAGTTTGACGATGGACAGGGGGTAGAACGAGTTCAGCAGCAGGAAGCTGCCCAGACCCTGCAGAGCCCAGTCGGCAAGGTACAGGCCGGTGATGGCGAGCAGTTGGCGGTAGGTGAGCCGGAGTTCGAAGACCGGCTGCCTGAGCCGGCAAAGCGCCCAGTTCAGGACCCGGTTCAACACCGGCGGGTAGACGATGATGATGCAGACCGGCACCAGCGCGAAGGCGAAGTAGAGAACGTCCGGTACAAGCGAACGGGGAATGAGCACGACCGCGACGCCAAGCAGAACCAGTGCCGCAAGCAGGGACAGCACGATTTCGATAACCACACTGACCATGGTCTTGGCTTCGGGGATTGAGTCTCGCCTGAGCAGGGACATGCGGCCGAGCGTGAACCAGAGTTTGCCGGGAATGTACTTGCCGAGCTGGGTGACGCTCATCACGGCCACCGCCCGACCGAGACCGAGAGGTTCGCCCAGGCCTTTGAGTATCAGGCCCCAGGCAGAGCCGGCAAGGGGCAGGTGCGTGCCGATGAGGATGACGAAAGAAAGGACCAGCAGCCAGGGCGAGAAGTGGAGTTCGGCAAACGGAATCTCGTGCCAGTCGCGCAGCAGACGTGAGATGAGGAAGTAGAACGCGACGGCAACGACGAGCGCGCCCAGGGTGTACTTGAGCCAGCGCGGTGCGGCCAAGCCGGGCCGGACTGCGGATTCAGGCATGGCTCGGGCTCGCATTCGCGTGCAGGCGGATGTAGATTTGCTGGAGCCGACTGATGATGGCGCCCCAGGAGTAGTTGCGCTGGACATGGTCGTGTCCGGCCTGGGCCAGACGAAAGGCCAGGTCCGGGTCAGTGAGCAGGCGCCGGAGCGCGCCGGCCAGTGCAGAAACGTCAGCCGGCGGCACGGACAGCCCGGTCTGACCGTCAATAACGAGGTCAACGATGCCGCCGACACCGGACGCAACCACCGGCCGACGATGGCTCATCGCATCAATCAACACCACGCCCAGGCCTTCGGTGTCACCTTTGGCATCAAAGACCGCCGGCAGGACGAACACATCGCAGTTACGGTACAGCTCGGCCAGCTCGACCGACGTGACAAAGCCGTGAAAGGTGACAAGCTGGTCCAGCCTGAGTTCGGCCACCTGGCGGCGCAGTGCTCCCTCATCCGGGCCGGTGCCGACAATGCTCAGGTGCACCGGCAGGTCACGGGAGAGCAGCTCGACCGCCTTCACCAGGTAAGGCACGCCCTTGCGTTCAACCAGCCGGCCGACAAAGAGCAGTTGCCGCACCGGTTTGGGCTGAATCGCAGTCTGGTCCCGACACTCGCCTGCGGTCGAGCCATACGGAACAATGCTCACCGGGCGATGGAAGATCTCCTGGATTGCCTTGACGGTGTGGGTCGAGTTGGCCGTGACCGCATCCGCGGTCTTGATCGCCCAGGCAAGGAACGGCCGCAGCAGCCTCATGCCGTGCCTGACCGCCATCAGCTCGGCGCCATGGAAACTCGCGACGGTCGACGCGCGACAGGCGCGGGCCGCGGCCCAGCCGAACAACCAGTGAGGCAGGGGCCAGTGAACGTGGACAACGTCGAACCGCTCTCGCCGGGCAAGACGCCAGGCCGCGACCGTACCAAAGAACATGTAGCACAAGGCCAGCACCTTGTAGCGCAGGCCCTTCTTGACGCGGTCAATCGCCGTCTCGTCATGAGTCAGGTCTTCCCAGCGTCGGAAGAAATACCGAAAACGGTAGACCGGCGTGCCGTGCAGATTCTGGTGTCCCAGCCCACGATAGGAGGAAGTGAACACCCGCACATCAGTGCCCGCCTGCCTGAGCCGCTCAACGGTCTCAACCAGCCACGGCGTGATGACATCGGACTCTGACCTCGGATACGCGGTGCAGATGTAAAGCACCCTCAAGCGTCTTGGGGGACGTGATTCCGCATCGCCTTTGGGGACATGACTCTGCATCACGTCCCCAACCGCGCGGCTCACTTCAGGTAAGACAGGTCCCGGGCGACCCGAGCCTTCAGACGGCTCGCGGTCTTGGGGTGAATGACGCGCCGGCGTGCCGACCGGTCAACGACAGACTGGACTTCAGGCAGGAGCTTGAGCGCTTCTTCTTTGCTTGCAGCCGCAGCGAACTTCTTGACTGCGGTCTTAAGCGCGAGTCTCTGCTGACGGTTGCGCAGCCGGCAACGCTGGCTCTTGCGGGCCTGCTTCTGGGCCGAAGGGGTACGTTTTGCCAATATGCCTCCAGCAAGTGGCTCTAAGACAAGGTGCCGGGACACAGAATTGAACTGTGGACACCGGGATTTTCAGTCCCGTGCTCTACCAACTGAGCTATCCCGGCAGGGCAGGGTATTGTAGAGCATTGGCCGCGTTTGTCAACCCGGCGCATTGCCTCATCGGAAATCTGCTCGCAGCCGCCTGCCAGCCCACCCGGTCCCTGCGCATCCGTATCGCGCTCCAGCGGCTCCGCGAGCCGCAGCCTTCGCGCGCATGCTGCCGGCAAGCGTCCAAAGCCCGGCCACGTCGCCGTGAACAAGAGATGCCGCCCGATGCTTCGCCCTGCCCGCGTACATGCGCGAAACAACCAGAACAGCACCCCGCAGAACCATCGCCACCATCACGGGTCTTGTATCCAATACAGGATACACAGTACCAGCCCGGTCCTCAAGCCCAACCTGCCGGCAATCAAGGAGTTAGATGCTGGCGGCAGAATCTGGAACCCCGCCAGGGGAACTGTCCCCCAAACTCCATCGTGAACCGCTCTCCATGGTGTCGGACAGACCCCTTTCTTCGTGGCCCTGCTCCCGGTCTCACCTCTGGCCTGGCCGGTCCTTTGCACCAGCGCTCTTCAGCCCGCTTGTCCCTGGGTCGGTCATGCGGCTCGCTTTGTGGCTCGTCAGGAAGTCCGCGGTGGTGCGCCGACAGTCGCTGCCCGGTTCGCTTCTGGCAGAGTACTCCCGGCTGCTCGTGCGAGAGCATGACCGCTGCCTGTCCTGCGGCCGATTCCCTCGGTCCCGCCAGGCTGGTACCAGCGACAAACGGCAGTGTCCCATACTCACGACAGACCCGGGGCGGTCTTTGGCGGGAAAGAAGAAAGGACAAAGGCTCAACCGTGGGAGTCCGTCAGCCGCGCACGGCAACTGACAGAAAGGCACTTACGTCATGAGAGTAGACCAACGAAGTGCGCACGCGCAAGCAGGTCGAACGCCCAGGCCATTCAGACAAGCGTCGGCACGATGCCGGCAGACCCGCGTCATGGAGACAGCAGGTCGGGTGTAGGACAAACCTGGCCGGCAGGAATGGACCGGGTATCCTCAACGACAGACCACTAATCGGGCAGAAGCATGGACACAGCTCGATGCGACGCGGACAAGATAGACACCGGGCAGCAGCCTGCCGAGGTCGAGCAGAAACGAATCAGACCGGACAGCGAACTCAGCATTGAAAGCGCGTCTGCCGGTGACGCTGAAGACGTCTACACGCACGGGTACGTCGCGCCAGGAGGGAACCGAGCCGACGAAATCCAACCTGACGACGCCGGCTCGGGCCGGATTGGGACGGAGCTCAACGCCTGGCTGGAGCACGAGCTCCGGACAGGGCTGCTCGACCGCGACCGACTCGGGCCGGATGATAACATCACAGAGAATCGTATCGGCAACCTGGCGAATGTTACGGACGCAGACACCGGTTGAAAGATTGTTCCGGTCCCTGCTTGAGGGCACGGTAGAAGAATCGAATGCGACCCGGTTCCAGTTGCCGGGCAGCACGTCTGACGTGTCGCCCAGTTCCTGGTGGTAGACGTGCGGGTCAGGCCTGACGCCGTTCCCATGGTCGAGGTGAAATGTAGAATCCTCCTCCATGTCCACGCGGTCATAGGCCGCGCTGCGCGACGGGTCAATGTGCCAGATAGCAAGTCCGGGGCCGGGCAGCGGTGTATCAAAGCCTTTCCTTTGTCGATTCTCGAGGTAGAAACAGGTATCGTGATTCGCGCCGCCCCGCCAGACTTTGTAGACAACCGGTTCGGTCTCGACCGGCGGGATGCGCACGTCGTAGAGGTTGCTGGTAACGACGGTCGGAGTGACGAACCCGGCCTGAACCTTGGACCACGCTTCCATGTGCGATGGACTCCAGGGCGTGTTGCCGCCTGCGCCCCACGCACCGTAGCCCATCAGACCCCAGTAGCCGACGCCCCACTGAGTCCGGCCGCCCTGATAGAGGTCAGGCAGACCGACCAGGTGACCAAGCTCGTGGCACATGACCGCTATGCAGCAGAGCGTCGTTTCGCGTGCTTCGGTGACCATCGCGAACTCAGGTACGTTGGTGACGCCGTCAATCACGACGCCATCATTGGTCGTGTAGTTGAAGTAAGGGATGGCATGAGACCAGCAGCAGTTGACGTTGCCGTTGTCGGCGCCGTCTGCCCCGGCGTGGACCATGAACATCGCGTCAATGTGGCCGTCCTGGTTCAGGTCGAGCTGCCTGAAGTCAACGACCGCGTCGACCTGCTGGACGTTTTCCCGAGCCAGTTGGCCGCCGGTTGAGAGCATGTAGTTGCCGTCGTAGTAACGCGAGTAGTTGTACTGCGAGAGAAACCAGCGACCGCCAGCCACACCGCCACGCACGTCGTAGTTGCCGTAGGAGTTCTCCAGAAAGAAGTCATTAAGGCTGCCCTGGCGATAAGGCAGCCCGGAGTAGACACCGGTTGAGTAGAGCATCGAGTCGAACCGGGCCGGTGAGTGCTCCAAGGTGTCGGCACGGTTGTCGGGAAACTGCATGAGTATGGTGACCGTCTCACAGTAGTCGAATCCGGCAAGCTTGTTCGGCCCGGGAATCTCGACGCCAGGTGGGTAGACCGGCTCCGGGCCCGCAAGCCCAGGGCGAAACGGAACTCCGGCTGCAACTGAAAAGAGAACCAACGCCCCGACGCGAAGAAATGACACAGCACTCATATGCCCTAACGATAGCATAAAGACCCGCTGCGGTCAAAGCCGGTCAGGCCGGTGGTTGACTTTGATGCCCCGTCGGCTAGGATGAACAAACTGAATCCGACCCGAATAAGGAGCAACTCATGAAAGTCATTATCACAGACCCCATCGCGCCGGAAGGCGTGAAGATGCTGAAAGACGCAGGACTCGAAGTTGACGAGCGCCCTGGTCTGCCCCCCGACGAACTGGTCAAAGCGATTGGTGCCTATGACGCACTCATCGTGCGCAGTGCCACCAAGGTTACAGCCGACGTCATCAACGCCGGCAAGAACCTGAAGGTCGTGGGCCGAGCCGGCGTCGGCCTGGACAACGTCGACAAGAAAGCCGCCGATGCCCGGGGCATCAAGGTGGTCAACACCCCGGCCGCGACTTCGGTCACGGTCGCCGAGCTGGCCCTCGGCCTGATGCTCTCGGTTGCCCGTTCGATTCCGCAGGCCACTCAGTCTCTGCGCGAAGGCAAGTGGGAGAAGAAGGCATTCAAGGGCACCGAGCTGTACGGCAAGACCCTTGGGCTCATCGGCTCGGGCCGCATCGGCTCCGAGCTCGCCAAACGTTGCGTGGCGATGGGGATGTCGGTGGTCGTGTTCGACCCGTTCATCAAGGAGTGCGTGGCCGGCAAGCTATGTGAGTTCCCCGAGCTGCTGAGGCAGGCCGACTACATCTCACTGCACGTACCCAAGACCGACAAGACCACGCACATCATCAACAAGGATACCATCGCTCAGATGAAGAAAGGCGTGGTCATCATCAATTGCGCGCGCGGCGGCGTGGTGGACGAGGCCGCGCTCTACGACGCTCTGGTGTCGGGCCATGTCAAGGCCGCGGCCCTGGACGTCTACGAGACCGAGCCGCTCAAGGACTTCCGGCTCTTCTCGCTCCCCAACGTCATCGGCACGCCGCACATCGGCGCCCAGACCAAGGAAGGCCAGGAGCGGGCGGGCATCGGTATCGCCGAAGAAGTCCGCAAGGCCCTGCTCGGCAGGTAGGCGCAGGAAACAGGCATGGCAGACGTCAGGCCGTTTCGCGGAATCCGCTACAGCCCGGCCAAAGTCCCGAACCTGTCTGCGGTCGTCACCCAGCCGTACGACAAGATAACCCCGGAGATGCAGCGGGCCTATTATGACAAACACCATCTGAGTTTCGTCCGGCTTATCCTGCCCATGGCGCGCGACCCTTACAGCGAATCAAAGCGCACCGTTGAGGCATGGCTCAAAGACGGCGTGCTCTACCGTGACCAGCGGCCCGGGTTCTACGTTATCCACCAGGAGTTTGAGCACGGCGGACGTAAACTGACCCGCAAGGGGTTCATCGGCGTAGTGCGGGTCGAGGAGTTTGAGAAAGGCGTCATCCTGCCACACGAACGCACGCTGTCCAAGCCCAAAGCCGACCGGCTGAACATGACCCGTGCCACCGAGAAGGACTTCGAGCAAATCTTCCTGCTCTACGACGACCCACAGGCCCGGGTAGACGTGGCGCTTGCGCCGCACGGCGTGCCCACGCTCGAGGCGACCGATGAATACGGCGTCTACCAGCGAGTCTGGGCAATTACCGACCCGGACCGAATCGCCGCGGTCCGGACGTTTCTCAAAGACAAGACCATGCTCATTGCCGACGGCCACCACCGGTACGAAACCGCGCTCAACTACCGCAAGGAGATGGAAGCGACCATCGCCGTTGAGCAAGACGCAGCGCTCCGCTTCAAGACCGCGGCGTTCATCAACATCGCCGACCCCGGTCTCGTCATCCTGCCCACCCACCGACTGCTGTTCAACCTGCCGGCGTTCGACCCTGTCGCAACCATCAAGAAGCTCTCCGTTTTCTTCTCGGTCGAACCGATACCGGCCGACTCGATCGAACAGGAACTGACCCGGCGCGCGGCTGACCACGTTCTTGCACTCTACGCCGGGCCGGGCAGGTCCTGGCTTCTGCGTCTGGTTGACAAGGCGGCAGTCGACCGCCTGGTCAGAGACCGAAGCACCGACTACAAAGGTCTGGACGTAACCATCCTGCACTCGTTGGTCATCGAGCACGCGTTTGGTGTGCCGGCTGAGAAGGTGGAAGACCACGTTGCCTACGAACGCAAAGCGACCGCAACAATCGCCGCGGTCGATTCGTCGAAGTACCAGGCAGCCCTGCTCCTGAACCCGACCCGCGCCGAGCAGGTAAGCAGAGTAGCCGCCCACGGCGAACGGATGCCGCAGAAGTCAACCGACTTCTACCCCAAGCTGGTGTCCGGGCTCGTGTTCTTCGATGTCGGCAGGTATGAACGAGTCTAAGGAGGACTCAAGATGAAACACTCGGCAGCGGCGCTGTACCTCGTCCTGCTGGTAGCGGCCCCAACTGTGTCCTTTGCCCGCACCTGGGGCGGCGGCTTCGGGTACTTCGGCCCGGCCATCTGCATTACCGACGTGGACGGTCTGAACCAGGTATTCAGGCGCAACGGATACAACAGCGAGTTCAGCTCGATACACTGGCTGATGGGCGGCGGCGGGTATGCGCTCATCAACCGCGTCATCATCGGTGGCAGCGGCGCCGGCGGCAGTCAAAGCATTGCATCCAACAACACGCGCAGCCGGCTCGACATCGGTGGCGGCCACTTCGAAGTAGGCTACATGCCCCTGGTGTTGAAACACCTGTTCCTGGGCCCGGCCCTGGGCATCGGTGGCTGGAACTACACGTTGACCCTGGAACCGACTGCAGGCGATGTCCAGAACCTCGACAGCCTGCTGGCTCACCCGGGTCGCACGAGCCAGGCTTCTCTTTCCCGCCTCACCATTACCCCCGAGCTCATCGTCCACGTCCCAATCAGCTTTGTCGGAGTCCAGCTCAAGGCCGGCTACATCTTCGCCCCGACCGGACAAGAATGGACCCTGGCTCACGGCAATAAGCTCCTGAACGGCCCGGAGATTGCCAGCGGCACTGTCTTCGCAAACGTCAACGTCGCGTTCGGCGGCATGGACCAGGAGCGCCGGCGCCGAAAAAGGGACTAGCTCTTGCGGCAAGATAATGGAGCCCTGCATTGGCAGGGCTCTTGCTTTCCCGCGGGTTTCGGCTATAAATAGACTGTGCCGGCAAACCTGTCCCCTGAGTTCAAGAAGGCCGAAGAGAAGTATCGCGCCGCGGTCGCGCCCGAGGAGAGGCTCGTCTGCCTTGAAGAGATGCTCCAGACTATCCCGAAACACAAGGGCACCGAGAAGATGCAGGCAGACCTGAAGACCCGCATCGCCAAACTGAAGAAGGAGCTGTCCGGCGGCTCCAAAGGCGGTGCCCGGCGCGGGGACTGGTTCCACGTCGAGAAACAGGGCGCAGGGCAGGTCATTGCATTCGGTGCGCCGAACTGCGGCAAGTCGGCCCTGGTCCGGGAGCTGACCGGTCTGCCAACCGAGGTTGCGGCCTATCCGTTCACCACTACCGTCCCGGCGGCCGGGATGATGCCGTATGAAGATATCCAGATTCAACTGGTAGATACGCCGCCGGTATCGCCGGAATCTCCGGCATGGCTGTTCCATATTATGCGCACGGCCGACGCTCTACTCTGGCTGCTCGACCTCGCTGACGATAACCTGCTCGAGGTTACCGAGCAGACTCAGAGTCTGCTGCGCAGTGCCCGTATTGCGGTGGCGCCCGACCCGGAATTGACCTTCAAGCCGATTATCAGGGTCGGTGCAAAGGCGGACGATTCAGAAGCCTCAGACCGGCTGAGCATTCTCAGGGAACTGACAGGCGACGTGCCGTTGCTGCTTGTTTCCGTGGTGACCAAGACAGGGCTGGAAGAACTGAAGCGGCAGTCCTTCCACGCGCTCAACATCATCCGTGTTTACACCAAGAAGCCGGGCAAGCCTGCAGATATGAATGACCCGGTTATTCTCAAGTCCGGCTCGACCGTAGTCGACGCCGCTTTCCACCTGCACAAGGACTTCGCTGCCGGGTTGCAGTATGCACGACTCTGGAACCAGCAGGGCTATGAAGGACAACGGGTTGAGCGCGCCCATGTCCTTGCCGACCGGGATATTATCGAGTTCCACGTCTAGCGTCCTCGCCCGGCTGCGGGTTGACACCCGGCCGGGGCGCAGCTAAGATTGGCCTTAACTCATGGTCAGTATCGAGGTCACTACTCGTTCCCGTGTCGAGCTGTTGAACATCACAACCCAGGTTCAGAATGCCGTGGCCTCAGTTGGTGTGAAGGCCGGAATCTGCTTTGTCCACGTGCCGCACACCACCGCGGGCGTGACGCTGAACGAGGCCTATGACCCGGACGTGGCCGCGGATATTGCCGCTTGTCTTGCCCGGCTGGTTCCACATCAGGCCGGCTACGCCCACTCGGAAGGCAATTCCGACGCCCATATCAAGAGCGTGCTCGTCGGGACCGGTCTGACGATACCGGTCGAGGACGGCAAGCTCGTGCTGGGCCGCTGGCAGGGCGTGTTTTTCTGTGAGTTTGACGGTCCGCGCCGGCGTCAGGTACTGATTAAGGTTACAAGTGATTCCCCCACTGCCGACAGCAGGTCGGCTGCCCCAGAACAGGCAATCGTAAATCTCAACAGGAGTCTAGATGCATAAAAAGCTCTTCATCCCCGGTCCGACCGAGGTCCGGGAAGAAATCCTCAAGGCCCAGGCCCAGTGGATGATCGGCCACCGCTCCAAGGAGTTCGGCGAACTGAACAGGCGCGTAGTCGAAAAGACCAAACAGATCCTGGCAACCAAGAACTACGTTTTCTGGTACACTTCCTCCGGCACGGGCTGCATGGAAGGAGCGCTCCGGAATGTGGTCACGGGCAAGGTCCTGCACACGGTCAACGGCGCGTTCTCGGACCGGTGGTTTAAGATTTCCAAGGCCTGCGGCAAGCACGCCGGCTCGGTCGCGGTCGAATGGGGCAAAGCCGTCAAGCCAGAGATGGTTGATACCGAACTGGCCAAGGGCGGCTATCAGGCATTGACCATCACTCAGAACGAAACCTCAACCGGCGTGCGCAACCCGATCGAGGACATCGCCCGCCTCGTTCGTGCCAAGTACCCGGATGTGCTCATCCTGGTCGACGCGGTCTCGAGTCTGATGGGCGACTGGTTCGACATCGATGCGCTCGGCCTCGACGTCGTGGTTGCTTCATCCCAGAAGGCGGTTGCTCTGCCGCCCGGGCTCGCGGTCAGCATCGTTTCGCAGCGTGCCCTTGACAAGTGCCGAACCGTGACTGACCGGGGCTACTACTTCGACTACGACGCTATGCTCAAGCGGTACGAGAAGGACTTCCAGACACCGACGACCCCCGCGGTGTCGCTGTTCTGGGCGCTCGACGCCGAGCTTGACCACATCCTCAAGGAAGGCATGCAGAACCGGTACCAGCGTCACCTCGAGCTGGCCAAGTTCACGCGCGCCTGGGCCGCAAAGTACTTCAGCATCTTTCCTGAACCCGGGTTTGAATCGGTGACCCTCACCACGGTCGCGAACACCCGCTCCATCAGCGTCAAGGACCTGAACGGCGAACTCGGCAAACGAGGCATGCAGATATCCAACGGCTACGGCGACCTGAAGGAGAAGACGTTCCGTATCGCCCACATGGGCGACCTGACCATGGCCGATATGCAGGAAGTCACGGCCGCCATCGTCGACATCCTGAAGCCCTAGCGTTGCCGCTGATGCACAGGCAGATGGACCGATACGGCTAGTCGGTAGCCGAAAAGGAAGGACGGGCCTGTGCTGATTCTGCTCGTGCTCGGAACCGGCTTTCTGAGTCTTGAGCGGCTCGGGCCGGCCCGTCCTTACGTTCCAGAGCCGTATGCTTCGCCGGGAGGATGGCTTGCATCGGCAGGCGGGGAGGACTCAGGGCATGTGAGAGCCGGCTACGTGCTGGTTCATCTGGCCGAGCCGGTGCACGCCGAGCATCTGGCCCGCCTGCGCGATGACGGATTTGCTCCGGTTGGGTACGTCGCATACCAGAACGTCATCTGCCGGGCTCGGCCAGGAGCCGATACCCGGCTCGGGGTTGTGACGTCGATTCTTCCTGAACACAAGCTCGCACCTGAGCTGACCGGGTTGCTGGCACCAGGGAGGGACGCTGCCGTGTGTGAGCTGGTTCTGACTCTGTGGCCAGGCGAGCAATCTGATTCCGTGGCCAGGACAATTGTCGAACTGGATGGTCAGGTTGAGGACGTCTCGGCCCGTTCAGTTCGGTTCCGACTCGACCCGGGGAAGCTGGAGGCAGTTGCCCGGCTTGACGCAGTTGCCTGGATACAGTCGGTCGGTCGGTTCGAGCCGTTCAACTGCGATGTGCAGTGGGTGACACAGGTTGGCTGGCGGGCGGAGACACCGGGTGAGGCCGCAGGTCGCCGAGTCTGGCACAAGGGCATCCGGGGGCAGGACATGATTGTCGGTCTGTTCGACTCCGGGATTCACATGGTGCACGAGATGTTCAGCGACCCGCTGTTTCCCATGACCGAGCCGGGTATCTATCCTCACCATCGCAAGGTCGCAGCCTACAAAGTATACAAGACCGCGCGGTTCGGCGATGTCGGCGCTGCTGGATACCACGGCACCGGGGTCGCGGCCACACTTGCCGGAGACGACTCCGTCACCGGCAACCGGACGCGGTTTGACGGCATGGCTCCGGACAGTCGGATCTACTTCGTTGATATCGCCAACAACAACGGTACTTACGTCATCGAGTCGGACATGACCGAGCTGCTTGACTCGGTCCGCCTGGGTCTGGGGATGACCGAGCCGGTGCGTCAGGTTTCCGGTTCGTTCGGCACCGGCTACCCGTACGGGTACTACCGGCTGGAGGAGGCGAGTCTGGATGCTGTCTGCTGGCAGGACAAGTGGTTCTTCGTGACCTGGGCCGCAGGCAATTTCGGCCAGGGTATGTACAACATCGGTCATCCCGCCTGCGCCAAGAACTGCCTGACGGTCGGCTCGACCGGCAACGGCACAGCCAGCAACACGATTGCGCGGTCAAGCTCCGGCGGGCCGACCCGCGACAACCGTATCAAACCGAATGTCGTTGCACCGGGCGATGACATCAATACTGCCGGCGGGCCGGAGCCGTCCCGGTATGTGCTGACCGGCGGCACGAGCTTTTCCGCTCCGGCAGTGAGCGGAGACATGGTTCTTGTCCGGCAGTACTTCAGGGACGGCTGGTACCCGAGCGGTACGCCTGATTCCAGCCGCGGGATCAGGCTTCTGAGCGCGGCGATGATGCGGGCGCTGGCCGTGACCGCCGCCGACTCCAACGTCTCGACCGAAAGCCCGCCCGCAAGACTGTCGGGGTGGGGTCGAGCGAATCTGTCCGGTGTTCTGCACTTCGACGACGACTCGCTGCAGCTTGCGGTCGTGGATGAGACACTCGGACTGGCGACCGGGGAGCTCTTCGAGTATCGCCTCGACGTGGAACGCCGCGCGCCGCTCGTCATCACCTTGGCTTGGACCGACACCGCGGCCGCGCCTGGTGCGGCGGTGGCAATCGTCAACGACCTTGACTTGGAACTTGAGAGCCCGGACCACAATCGCTATCGCGGCAACCGGTTCTATGAGGGTCAGTCTGTGCCCAACCCGCCGACTCGCGACGAACTGAACGTCGAAGAGGTCTGTCGCTTGACGTATCCGATGGCCGGTCCGTGGACCGTGCGTGTCTATGCCCGTAACGTGTTCAACTCCCGTCAGCCCTTCGCCCTGGTTGTACGCTCCGGTGTGCCTCCGCTGCCCGCGGTCGCCGAGTCCCGGACCACGTTGCACCGCGCCGGCACGACGCTCGTTGCCCACTGGCCGATGCCGCTTCTCCTCGACGAAGAACAGGAGCTGACCGTATTCGGCGCCGACGGCCGGCTCGCGGCACACACCCGAGTGCTGTCAGCCTGGGACGGTCGCGACCGCCAGGGACATCGGCTCGCGCCGGGCGTCTATTACTACCGACTCGGAGGCCCTGCCTCACCGGGCAGAACCGGCAAGCTGATCGTCGTTCGCTGACCGCTGCCCGCGCGCCAGGCTTCCCCTTGCCCAGCGCAGCATCAAGGATTGACGCTGACCCGGCTGCCGCGGCGAGTAGACCGCGGGCGAAATGGGCTCAGCTACTCCTGTTCACGTCCTTGCGGCAGGGCCGGCGAGCGCGGCGGGAACAACGCAGAGCGTGCCGGCTCGGGATGGGACATGACCGTGAATGACCAGATGGCCTGGTGCCATTGGGACCAACCGACCTTGTTTCGTGCCCTGACCCGCCAATAGTAGGTCGTGTCCGCGAGTTCGACTACCGGCCGGACCGAGTCCAGAACCGTGGAGTCGTCCAGGAACAAGTCGGTGAAGCTCGAGTCACGGGCGAGCTGAACCCAGTGGCGTTGACACCACGGTTGGGGCTGCCAGACGAGGTCGATGGTGGTCGCGGTAACGGTCGTGTCCGCAGGCGGGAAGAGCCGGCTGACAGTGTCGGGCAGTGCGGTGAGCACGCAGTACCAGCGCGGTGAGGCACTCCAGTTGCTCCAGCCGGCAAGGTTGCGCGCTCTTGCCCGCCAGTAGGTGCGCGAGTAGTCGGGCAGGGACCGAAAGTACGTCGTATCGGTCAGGGTCGAATCGTCGGCCAGGGACGAGGAGAAGTCCGGGTCATCGTCAAGCTGAACCTGGTAGCGAAGAATCTCCTGGCCTGCGTGCCAGACGTGCAAGACCGGGTTCGTAGTGACCGTGTCGCCTGTCTCAGGCAGGAGCAGAAGGGGCGGAGACGGAACCTGAGTCAGGACGCGCACCGACCACGCGCCAGCCTGCCAACTGCCCCAGCCTTTCTTGTTCTGGGCCCGCACGCGCCAGTAGTAGGTCGTGTCCGGCAAGTCCAAGACACGCCGGGTCGTGTCGTCAACCATGGAGTCGCTCACGTACACGTCGGTGAAGAGCGAATCGACCGCCAGCTCAAACCAGTACTTCCTTGCCCAGATGGTCGAATGCCAGTGGAAGCGAATCGAATCGTCGGTCACGGTCGTATCATCCGGCGGCACGAGCCGAGTCAGAACCGGTGGCACGGTCGTGACAACCGCATAGTAGCGCACTGTGCTCCAGTTGCTCCAGCCGACAAGGTTACGGGCCGCAACGCGCCAGTAGGTAACCGAGTAATCGAGCAGGGAGTACTGGAAACCTGTGTCGGTGAGCGTGGAGTCGTCAATCAGCATTGGGCTGAAACCGGGATTGTCGGCCAGTTGAACACGGTAGCGGAACGCAGTCGCGCTGCGACTCCAGCTCATCTGGACCGGATTGCCGGTCAGGGTATCAGCCTGAGCAGGAAGCACGAGGCCCGGTGCCTGGGGAACCTGGGTCTGAACGTGGAAACGGCGCAGGTTTGCCGGCCAGCCGCCCCAGCCTTTCTTGTTCTGCGCCCGTACCCGCCAGTAGCAGGTTGTGTCAAGAAGCGCACCCGAGACCCGGCTGGTGTCGCTCAGCGCCGAATCGCGAAACACGGCGCTCGCAAACATCGAGTCATAGGAGAGCTCCAGCCAGTACTTGCGCGGCCACGTAATCGACCGCCAGACAAGCTCGGTCGAGCTGGAAGTGATGGTTGTGTCGTCCGGTGGGTAGACCGGCTCGCCCGGGCCGGGCAGGGTCGTGACCACACCAAACCAACGGGTCGAACTCCAACCGCTCCAGCCGGCAGCATTGCGGGCCCTGACCCGCCAGTAGGTCACTGAGTAGTCAGGCAGCGAGCGGAGGAAAGACGTATCGGTCACGGTCGAGTCATCAACCAGCGGACTGATGAACGACGGATTGTCGGCCAACTGTATTCGATAGCGCAGAACGGCACGCTGGGAAAGCCAGGCCGTGCGGACCGGGTTGTCGGTCAGGGTATCACCGAGCAAGGGCAGGGCGAGAGTCGGTGGGGCGGGCGGCTGGGTGAGAACGGTGAAGCGCGCGAGAGCAGTCTGCCAACTGCCCCAGCCCTTCTTGTTCCGCGCGCGTACGCGCCAGAAGTAGGTCGTATCCGGCAGAGAGCCAGTAAGCCGGAAGGTGTCGGTGACCAGCGAATCGTTCAGCACGAGCGAGCCGAAAAGCGAGTCAGGCCCGGCCTGAACGTGATAGGCTCGAATCCAGTCCGCACCGTTCCAGTGGAGCGTGGTCTGGGCCGAGACCAGAGTCGTGTCATCCGGCGGCCAAACCCTGAAGAGCTCCGGCGGCACCACGGTGACGACCCCGAATGACCGGGCCGAACTCCAGTTCGACCAACCCGCGGCATTGCGGGCCGCAACGCGCCACCAGGTGTACGAATAGTCGGGCAGTGAACGGCTGAAAAGCGTATCGGTCGCGGTCGAGTCATCGACAAACGGCAAGACAAACGAAGGATTGTCTGCCAGTTGGATGCGATACCGGGTTGCGGTCGCGCTGTTGCGCCAGTGCATGAGCACCGGGACCTCAGTCAGCGTGTCGCCGTTGGCCGGCGCGAGTAGTAACGGAATCGGCGGAACGAGTGTCTGGATGTGCACGCGCCAGCCTGCACCCTGCCAACTGCCCCAGCCTTTTCGGTTCTGGGCGCAGACCCGCCAGTAGTAGGTCGTATCCGCAAGTCCGGATACGAACCGGGCCGTGTCGGCAACCCCCGAGTCGTCCACGTAGAACGCGGTGAAGAGAGAGTCGTATGCCAACTGGAACCAGTACTTGCGAACCCAGAACAGGCTGTGCCAGACAAAGGTCGGACTCTGGGTCGCAAGCGTGGTGTCGGAAGCCGGCGAGATACGACTGACCTGACCGGGAGCAGAAGTGACGACGCAGAACCAGCGCGGCGAGGCGCTCCAGTTGCCCCAGCCGGCAAGGTTGCGCGCTCTGACCCGCCAGAATGTTCTGGAGTAGTCGGGCAGGTTCGAACTGAACGTCGTGTCGGTAACCAGGGTATCGTTCACGAAAGGCGAGCCGAAACCGGGGTCGTCGTCGAGCTGGACGTGAAAGCGCAGGACTCCGGAAAGGCCACGCCAGTGCATGTGCACCGGGTTGGCAATGAGCGTATCGCCCGAAACAGGCAGGAACGGGGTCGGTGCCGGCGGCAGAGCGGTCAGCACGCGCAAAGCCCATGCCTCGACCTGCCAACTGCCCCAGCCTTTCTTGTTCTGCGCCCGCACCCGCCAGTAGTAGACCGTGTCGGAAAGCGACGTGACCAGGCGTTGGGTTGTCGTCACGTTCGTGTCTCGCAGGAAGATGTGATTGAACCCGGCATCATAGGCCAGCTCCAAGGCATAGCGCCGTGCCCACTGCGCCGGAAACCAGACAAACAGAACCTGATTCGCGGTGACCGTTGTGTCGTGTGGCGGAGACACCCGGCCGAGCTGGCCCGGCACCTGACTGACAACACCGAACCACCGAGCCGGGCTTGACCAGGGACCCCAAGCGAACAGGTTACGCGCGCACACTCGCCAGTAGGCAATCGAGTAGTCCGGCAGTGAGTACGAGAAACCTGTGTCGGTCAGGGTCGAATCATCAGCCAGGAGCGCAGTGAAGTCCGGGTCCTCGGCCAACTGAATCCGGTATCGCTGCACGCCGCGCAAAACAGCCCAGCTCATCCGCACCGGGTTGGTAGTCAGAGTGTCTCCCTGAGCCGGACCAATGGGGACCGGTGCCGGCGGAGGCTGAGTCAGAATTGAGAACCGCCGCGGCACTGCCTGCCAGACACCCCAGCCGTTCTTGTTCCTGGCCCGGACGCGCCAGTAGTAGGTTGTGTCCGCGAGTGTACCCGAGCCGCGGCTGGTATCGGTGAGGGTTGTGTCCTGCAAGACGAGCGAAGTGAAATCGGCGTCGTGGGCCAGCTCAAGCGCGTACTTGTTTGCCCAGAAACCGGACTGCCAGAGTAACTGAGTCTGGCTGGCGAGCACGGTCGCATCCGGACTGGGGTATACCTGAGCCAGCTCGCCCGGCGTCAGAGTCGTGACGCAGAACCAGTAGGCCGGCGCGGTCCACTGGCTCCAACCGGCAACATTGCGTGCCCGCACGCGCCAGAACGTCCGCGAGTAGTCGGGCAGGGAATAGAGGAAACTAGTATCGGTGCGCATCGAGTCGTCGGCCAGCACCGGGCTGAAACCCGGGTTGTCGGCCAGTTGAATCCGGTAGCGGAACGCGGTCGCACTCCTGGTCCAGACCATCCGGACCGGGTTGGCCGTGAGCGTATCGCCGAACACCGGCAGAACCAGGTCAGGCACCGGCGGCGTCTGAGTGATAACGGTCAGCCGGCGTGCAACCGGCTGCCAGGGCCCCCAGCCCTTCTTGTTCTGTGCCCGCACCCGCCAGTAGTATGTCGAGTCGGCAAGTCCCAGCACCTGACGCAAAGTATCGGCAAGACCCGAGTCGCGCAGGAACACCCGGCTGAATCCGGTGTCAAACGCCACCTCAAGCCAGTACTTGCGCGACCAGGTCGCACTCCGCCAGACAAAGGGAACCTGACTGACCGTTACCGTCGTGTCGTGCGGCGGGTAGACCTGGGTGACTACACCCGGAACCTGAGTGACCACGCCGAACCAGCGGGCCGGACTTGTCCACGCACCCCAACCCGCAACATTCCTGCCGCGCACCCGGCACCAGGTGACCGAGTAGTCCGGGAGGCTGTCGGCGTAGGTTGTGTCGACAACCGCGGTGTCGTTGACAAAGGGCGAGACAAAACCCGGATTGTCTGCCAACTGGACGTGATACCGCAGAACCGGGCCGGTCGGTTGCCAGACCACGACCGCCGGGTTCGCCGTCAACGTGTCACCCTGAAGCGGCAGGACCAGAACAGGCGGCCGCGGGGTGCTGGATACGATGCTCACGCGCCGGGCCGCTGCCGGCCACGTTCCCCAGCCCTTCGGGTTCCGTGCCCGGACCCGCCACCAGAACAGGCTGTCCGGAAGCGACGAAACCAGGCAGACAGTGTCACGCAGGCTCGTATCGGCGAAGAATACCGACTGGAACAGGCTGTCAAAGGCGACCTCAAGCGCGTAGGCCCGAACCCAGGGCAGTCCGCGCCAGGCAAAAGTCACCTCGTTGGTCGTCAGCGTCGTATCAGGCCCAGGATATACCGGCTCCACCAGCCCGGGTACGACCGTAACCACGCAGAACCAACCCGGACTTGCCTGCCACTGTCCCCAGCCGGCTGCGTTCCGGCACCTGACCCGCCACCAGGTCGTCGAATAGTCGGGCAGGCTGTCAAGGTAGGTTGTGTCGGTCAACGTAGAGTCATCAACGAAAGGCGCGTTGAATCCCGGGTTGTCGGCCAGTTGCACGTGGTACCTGTTCGCGCTGGCTCTTGAGCTCCATAACATCCGAACCGGGTTGTCGGTCAGGGTGTCATTCTGGGTCGGCGCAAGCAGCTCCGGCGCTGCCGGCAGTCGGGCAAGCACGCGCAGGCGCCGCGGAGAAGCCTGCCATTGCCCCCAGCCTCGGAAGTTCTGGCCGCACACGCGCCAGTACAGAGTCGTATCCGGCAGTGGGCCGAACTCGCTCGAAGTGTCGGCTATGGACGAGTCGCGGTGCAGGACTTGGGCAAAGCCTGAGTCGTACGCCAGCTCAAGCCAATACCTCCTCGCCCAGCGGGTACTCTGCCAGACAAACCTGACGTACCCTTGATTGACCAGCGTGTCATCCGGCGGGAACACCTGATTAAGCGGGTCGGGCACGCGCGTTACCACCGCAAACCATCGCACGCCTGACCACGCGCCCCACCCGGCCGGGTTTGACGCCCGCACTCGCCACCAGGTTACCGAGTAGTCAGGCAGCTCTCGGGCAAAGGACGTGTCGGTGACGGTCGAATCGTCGACAAACGGCAAGCCGAATCCGGGGTCGTCGTCCATTTGGACGTGGTAGCTCAGGGCGGTCGGCACCTGATTCCAGAAGGCCATCACCGGGTTGAGTGTGAGCGTGTCACCGGGCATGGGCGCAAGCAGGTTAGGCGGAGCCGGAACCCGGGCAAGCACCGTGAACGGCCAGGGGCTCAACTGGGCCGGACCCCAGAGCCCGAGTTCGTCCCGGGCCCTCACCCGCCAGAACAGCAGGCCGTCAGGAAGCGTATCGGTCGGCGTGTAGGTCGTGTCGCGCAGCGAAGAGTCGGACACGACCACGTTGCCGAACCCGGCATCGGTGGCTGTCTCCAGCCAGTACCCGGCCCAGGCGCTGCTCGGTGAAGTCCTGCGCCATCGTGTCCTGAAATCCGACCCGGCACTCTGCACCAAGCGCAAGTCCCTCTCATCGGTCCAGGCAAAGGTCGGCCGCCTTGTCGTCACGGTCGCGCCGCTGTCCGGGTAGAGCAGGCGCGGCGCCGGCGGGCCCTGGGTCACAACCGTGAAAGACCAGGCGCTGTCCGCAAACCGACCCCAGCCCAACGCGTTGCCTGCCCGGACGTGCCAGTACCACGTCCCTTCGGTCAGAACCGTCCCCGGCACGTAGACCGTGTCTGCCAGCGAGTCGGAAACGACCGGCGAGCGGAACTCCGGATTGTCCGCGACCTCAACGTGGTAGCGGTCAGCATAGCGACTCGAGTGCCAGCGGAACTCGGGCCGCACAGCAGCAGTACGCGAGCGATTGGCCGGCGCCAGCAGCACCGGTGCCTGCGGCGGACGGGCCACGACCGTGAATCGGCCGGGCAGGGGCTGATACTGACCCCAGCCCAGGCTGTTGTGCGCTCTCACGCGCCAGTACCAGGCAGTATCCGCCAGGGGCCCGGCAACCCGCAGGCTGGTGTCACTCACGGTTGCGCTCTCCGCCCAGGTGACAAAACCGGGGTCGAGAGACACCTGAACGCAGTACGCGTCCGCGCCCGGCCTGCCGCTCCAGGCCAGAATCGGGAGACTCTCGGCAATGGTTGAGTTTGCCAGTGGGTAGCGGAGTTCGGGCGCGCTCGGCGGGCCGGATGCCACGACCAGACTCCAGACCACGGAAGGCTCCCCCCTGCGCGCGAGCCAGTTCTCGCCGGTGACGCGCCAGTACAGCCTCCTGTCGGCAAGCGGGCTGTCCGGTACGAAACTCGTGTCGCTGACCAGACTGGACACGAACGGGTCTGAGACCGCCGGGTTGTCTGCCAGCTCAATCAGATAACGGTGAGCATTGCGGTCGTGTTCCCAGGTGAAACGTGGCCGCGCCGTCGTCACAACCGTGTCGCTCGGCGGCCAGCCCAGCCTGATGCTGGCCGGACGCGCAGCCACTACCAGACCGCGACCGGTAGACCATTCGCTGGCCAGACCGTAGTTCGTGCGCACCCTGAGCCGCCAGTACAGAACACCATTGTCCAGACCGCCGCTGTCCACCACCTGCCCGGAACCCGACATTGGACCACGAAGAGCACGAAGGAACGGACGAACCTCAGGCTCCCGGCCCTCTGCCCGGACTTCGAGGCGGTCAATCGGTTCGGTCATGTCCCCCGCCCGCGCCGGGTACTCAACCCCGGTCGTACTGTCGTCGATAACGACACTCCGGAATCCGGAATCGCGGCCGACCTGGATGTAGTACATCGCAGCACTGGTCGCGGCAGTCCAGGTGAAGAGAACATGATTCGAAGCAACGGTATCCCAAGGCGTCGGTGATACCATCACCGGCACTGGCGGCACGCGGCCATAACCGAAGAAAGTGACCTGAGCCTGACCCCGGTTTTCTGCCGCGTCGGTCGCCTCGATTCTCACCGTCCGGAACGTATCCTTCCCCTCTGCCAGCAGGTCCAGAGAATAGACCAGCGTGTCTGACTGAGGATTGGAGATTGTATCCTTCAGCTCACCGTCAACGTAGAGCTCGACCCGACTGACCCCGCGGTTGTCAAGAACTACGTAGCAAACCGACACCTGACCCGCGACGACCCCGCCCTCGCGGGGAGACAGAATCTCCACCGTCGGGTCGAGAATATCCACGACGCAGGCGGAAAAGAAAATAACCAGGAGCGCCAGTAACGCCAGCACTCCGGCAATAACCCGAGCGGCATCAAAGCGTCTCATCACTAACCTCCGGTCATACCTGGTCTTGCAGCTTAGCGGCACGGGCCATCACGAGCCGGCAGGCGGGCCCATGCGTTGAAGGCCATTCAGGATACGTCCTGCGCCGACCAAAGTCAAGCCGTTTGTCCGGCCCGGTTTCGGTTGACTTGGGGCCAGGTTTTGGTAGTCATTATAACGATGCATTCAGGAGGTCTGTGATGCCTGTATACGAGTATCAATGTGAAGACTGCAACAGGAAGTTCGACGTTGTCGCCACCCTGACCGAGAAGGAAAGCGGCCTCGCGCCCGTCTGCCCGAAGTGCCGGGGTAGACACGTGCAACAGATCTTCAGCCGTTTCACGGTTCTGACCGCGTCCAAGTCCGAAAGCGACGACTTCGGCGACGAAGACCTGGGCGGCGAGTCCGACATTGACTCCGATTCCGCCACCGGTGACTTCGGTGATTACGGCTCGGATGAGCCGGACAACCTGGATGATGACCTCGACTAGCACGAACGGACAGAGAGGAGTCTTCGATGCAGTGGTTTGACTGGATGTCTCTCGGGATTGTCGTGGCCGTCGCGATAATCCAGACCGTACGCGGCGTCAAGGCAGGCGGACTGGGCCTGCCGATGTACGAGTCCGCGGGTCTGGTCGTCGCCGCGGTCGGCGCGACCAAGCTGGCCGGCCCGCTGGGCGAATCGCTCCACGTCCGCTCCGCCACCGTGATGATTGTGCTCTTTCTCATTTTCGGCCTGCTCGCATTCGTGCTCGGACGCTGGCTCTTCTCGCTGACCGGGACCTCGTTCCAGTCTCTGGACGGCTTCTTCAGCTTCATGTTCGGCATCGTCGCCGGCTGGGTGATTGCCCACATGGTCCTGCGCATCATTATCGAATCGCAGGGCACCAACGGAGCCGTCGCCAGCGTGGCGGCCACCTCACCCGTAGTCCGCGAGATATACCTGTTTCACACCTGGAACAAGATAATGGCGCTCCTCTTCCGGGCGAAGCTCGGGCCCGAGTTCAACCCCGACGTCGGCTGAGAGGCCCATCGTAAGTGCTCCAGGTCTACACCGGCGACGGCAAAGGAAAGACCACGGCGGCATTCGGACTCGCGCTTCGGGCCGCAGGGCATGGCTGGAGCGTGCTGATTGTCCAGTTCATGAAAGGCGACCCGAACTACGGCGAAATAGTGTCGGCGCAGCAGGTGAAAGGCATAACCGTAGCCCAGACCGGGCTGGCGACCTTTGTCGAACGCGGCAACCCAGGCAAAGAGGACCTGGCCGAGGCCCGTCGGGGTATGGAGCTCGCCCGGAAGGCGCTCGCCTCAGGCGGGTACCGGCTCGTAATCCTGGACGAGTTGAACGTAGCCGTGGACTACGGGCTGGTGTCGCTGGATGACGTGCTTTCACTCGTAGACTCCTGTCCGGCCGACGTCGAGCTGGTCGTCACCGGTCGCGGTGCCAAACCGGCCCTGCTCGCGCGCGCGGAACTGGTAAGTGAGGTGCGCGAGCTGAAACACCCATATCAGAAGGGAATCGTCAGTCGCGTTGGCATTGACTACTGACCAGCTCCTCGCCGCGTTCCGGGCCAAAGACCGACGGGCCTGCGGACGTCTGCTCTCACTGGTGGAAAACGACCCTCAGGCAGCCATCGCCGTGCTCGACGAGCTGTATCCTGCGACCGGCCGTGCCTACCGTGTCGGCATCACCGGTCCGCCCGGCGCAGGCAAGAGCACCCTGGTCGAGAAGCTCGCCCGTGAATGCCGGACCAGAAACCGGACGGTCGGCATAGTCGCGGTTGACCCGACGTCCCCCTTCTCCGGCGGAGCCGTGCTCGGTGACCGGGTGAGGATGGTCTCGCTATTCACCGACCCCGGCGTGTTCATCCGTTCCATGGCCACCCACGGCGGCAGGGGCGGCCTTGCCGTGCGCACCCGGGAAGTCTGCGACGTTCTCGACGCGTACGGCTGCGACTACATCATCATTGAGACCGTCGGCGTGGGTCAGGTCGAGCTCGACGTAGCCGAGGCCGCCCACTCGACCGTAGTCGTGCTCGTGCCCGAATCGGGTGACGCCATCCAGACCATGAAGGCCGGGCTGATGGAAATCGGCCAGGTCTTCTGCGTGAACAAGTCGGACCGCGAGGGCGCCGACCGTCTGGTCATGGAGGTCGAGGCGATGGTCGAGCTCAAGGCAAAGGACAACGGCTGGATTCCACCGGTGGTCAAGACCGTGGCAACCACCGGACTGGGAGTCGCGGGTCTGCTCGACCGGCTGGAACAACACCACGCCTGGCTGGCGCGAACCGGGGCGGCCGAGGAACGCCGTGAACGGGCGGTGAGTCGCGAAATCGTCGCGCTCGTCGACGAGGAGCTGCGGCGCAGCCTCTGGGAACGGCCCGAGGCGACCCGGCGCCTCGCCCTCGAAGTGCAGCGCGTCAAGCAGGGGAACTCGACCCCATACCGGGCCGCGCGGGCAATCCTAGAACAACTCCTGCCCGGCACGGAAAGAACAGGAAAGGAGCCTCAGTGTCTCCCGACGACCTAGCGTCCATCGGCAAGAAACAGCAGGAATGGCAGGCCCGCGTGGATGCCGGCGACCCGGAAACGTTCTCGACCCTGTCCAACGTGCCGGTGCAACTCCTTTACACGCCGGCCGATGTCGAATCGCTCGACTACCTAAGAGACCTCGGCCTGCCCGGCGAGTACCCGTTCACCCGGGGGGTCCGGTCCAACATGTACCGAGGTCGGCTCTGGACCATGCGCGAGTTTTCCGGTTTCGGCACCGCGCTGGACACAAACCGACGGTACAAGTTCCTGCTCGGACACGGCGAGACCGGGCTGTCGGTCGCGTTCGACTTCCCCACCCTGTACGGCCGCGATTCAGACGACCCACTGGCCCGCGGTGAAGTCGGCAAGTGCGGGGTGGCCATCTCTTCCCTCGCCGACATGGAAACCCTGTTCGACGGCATTCCCATGCAGGACGTGTCAACCTCGATGACCATCAACGGGCCCGCCGCCGTGGTCTGGGCCTTCTATCTCGCCGCGGCCGAGAAACAGGGCGTCCCGAGCGAGAAACTGCGCGGCACCATCCAGAACGACATCCTCAAGGAGTACATTGCGCAGAAGTCCTGGCTCTTCCCGCCCGAGCCGTCGATGCGTATCATCACCGACATCATGGCCTACGCGGCCGGACACGTGCCCAGGTGGAACACGATTTCCATCTCGGGCTACCACATCCGCGAGGCCGGCTCGACCGCAGCCCAGGAACTGGCCTTCACCCTGAAAGACGGCCTGACCTACGTCGAGGCCGGCATCAAGGCCGGGCTGGACGTCGACACCTTCGCGCCCCGGCTCTCCTACTTCTTCAATTCCCACCTTGACTTCTTCGAGGAGATTGCCAAGTTCCGTGCCGCCCGCCGCATCTGGGCCCGCGAGATGAAAGAGACCTTCAAGGCCAGGAAGCAGGAGTCATGGCTGCTCCGCTTCCACACCCAGACCGCGGGCTGCAGCCTGACCGCGGCTCAGCCCGAGAACAACATCGTCCGCACTGCGTTCCAAGCACTGGCCGCAGTGCTCGGTGGCACCCAGAGCCTGCACACCAACTCGATGGACGAAACCTGGGCCCTGCCCACCGAGAAGGCGGTGCTCATCGCTCTCCGCACCCAGCAGTTGATTGCCGAAGAGATTGGGGTCGTGAACACCATCGACCCTCTGGGCGGCTCGTACTTCGTCGAGGCGCTCACCAACGAACTCGAACGGCAGGCATACGAATACTTCCGCAAGATTGACGCCCTGGGCGGAATGGTGAAGGCCATCGAGCATGGCTTTCCCCAGCGGGAGATTGCCGACGCTGCCTACCGATACCAGAAGCTGGTCGAGCGCGGACGGCGCACGGTCGTAGGCGTGAACAAGTACGTGCTCGAAGAAGAGCAGCTCGAAATCCCGCTGCTCAAGATCGACCACTCGGTCGAACAGGAACAACACCGCCGGCTTCAGGAGCTGCGCCGCAAACGTGACAGCGGTCGCGTCCGGCAATGCCTGGATGACCTGAAAGCCGCCTGTGCCGGCACTGCCAACGTGATGTATCCAATCATGGACGCGGTCCGGGCCTATGCCACGCTCGGCGAAATCTGCGGCGCAATGAAAGACGTCTTCGGCACCTACGAAGAACCGCCGATGTTCTAGGGAGTTGAACGGAAATGTCAGAGTGCAAGTCTACGAACCGGGAGGAAAAGTGGCCAGGAAACTACGCGTTCTAGTTGCCAAACCGGGCCTGGACGGCCATGACCGCGGGGCCAAGGTAGTCGCCCGGGCGCTGCGCGACGCCGGATTCGAAGTCATCTACACCGGCCTGCACCAGACCCCGGAGATGATTGCCGAAGCCGCCATCCAGGAAGACGTTGACGTGGTCGGCCTGTCGGTGCTTTCGGGAGCACACATGACGCTCTTCCCCGAGACCCTGCGTCTGCTGCGGGAACGAGACGGCGAAGACATCCACGTCATCGGCGGCGGCATCATCCCGCGCGAAGACATCGAAGAACTCCAGAAACAAGGCGTGGGCCGGCTCTTCGGTCCGGGCACACCCACGGCCGAAATCGTCGCCTACCTGAAAGAACGGTTCCCGGACCGCGCCTAGCCGTCCGACGGCGCCGGCAGCCAAGACTCCGATTCTAACTTAACCGGCCTCGTGTCCTGGCGTCTTTCTGTTGGAAGACCGCCGCGATTGTGAACCGCCAAGACCGCCAGACCCGGACTCAGACACGAAGGCACGAACAGACTCCGGCTCCGACAGGACCAGCTTGGTATCCTTGAGTCTTTGTGGTGAGCGACCGACCGCCGCGATTGCTGCCGGCTTACCCGCGGTGTTGACACACCTGCCCCAGCGCCTACAATGACCGCGATGGAATCCGAACGCTGCCCGGCCTTGGCGGAGACATCGGGAATAGGTAACGCCTCCGACAATCTCCAGAATCCAGCAATGAGCTCGAACGCCGTGCGGAGCGGAGTGCGCGCGCCGCTGCCGCTTACCCTGCTTCTCCTTGTCGCCTGCAGCGGAACCGCGCGGCTTGAAAACAGACCGGCTTTGCATGAGAATGTTGCCGTGAACGATTCCTCCCCTGCCCGCGTGGTTGTGCGGCTCGCCGGGCCGGATGGAAGCCCGACCGCACCCGAAACCGTGGCCAAGGTCGTGAAGCCGGACTCGGAATGGCAGGGTCTGCTCACGCCTGAGCAGTACCGCATCACCCGCGGCAAGGGTACCGAACCGGCCTTCTGCGGCGGCCTGTTGAAGAACCGGGAGCCGGGCATCTACCGGTGCGTGGGCTGCGGCCTGCCGCTCTTCTCGTCGGACGCGAAGTTCGAGTCCGGCACCGGCTGGCCGAGCTTCTACCGACCGTTCGCCGCCGAGAACATCATCGAGCGGACCGACCGCAGCCTCGGCATGGACCGGGTGGAGATTCTCTGCACGCGGTGCGACGCGCACCTGGGCCACGTCTTCCCGGACGGGCCGAAGCCAACCGGGCTGCGCTACTGCCTGAACTCGGCTGCGCTCGTCCTCACGCCGCGGTCGCGCTGACCGCAGCAGGGGCGCGGATGAACCGCGCCCATCTTGAAACCAGATTGCCGTGCCCGGACACCTCGCCCATTTCTGCCCTGTGCTATTGACACGGCCCCGACATGGAACGACCACGACCGAATCCGAAGACCGGACAGCCTGGTGGCCCAGACGTAACCGCCAAGTGTGAGTCGAGCGAGACGAGGCGCGCGGCAAGGTGTTCGGCCTGCTGCACGGCAAGCCCGACGAAAGGCAGACGTCAGAACCACAGCAGTAGCCGACGCGAGCGCCGAGACGCGAGCCTCCTGCCACGGGCCAGGGACTGGCGCAAAGCACTGAGTCGCGCAAGGGGCAGGCCTTGATGCGGGTGTAGTTGTGCTGGATTGCACACCGGTCGTGCATCTTGAAACCGCGGCCAAGGCCCCTTCGTCGGGTGCTCGCCAAGCCCCTTCCTAGACCGTTCCCCCCTGGGGGTTCAGAAACACGGCTTTCATCACCTAAGTCACAAAAAGCTGGAGCGTTAGCCCACCTTGCCGGCTTGCAGGTCACTTAGTCTTTCAGTATACAGGTCGAGCTCGAGGAGCATATCTGTCAGGCCGTGCGTCAATTGGTCCATCGTGTCACCGGGCTGACGGTCAGGAGACAAGCACGCTGTCCGCGAAGTGCCAGGCGCAGGTCACGTTCGGCTCAGCACTTCCCGGAATCAGACATTGTGCCACGAAAGGTACGGAGGAATGGGTGAACTTCGGGCTTTCGGCCGTCTGCTCGTGTTTCGTGGACTTCTTGGCAGTCAACTTCGGGATTGGGCGCACTAACGCGCCTTGACTCTTTGACCGACTGTGCTATGATACCGGCCCATGACCAAACATACACCGTTCCATGACCGTCATCTGGCCGCCGGCGGCAGGATGGTGGATTTTGCCGGCTATGACCTGCCGGTGCAGTTCCGGGGCATCATCCCCGAGCACCAGCGCGTGCGAACGACCGTTGGGGTGTTCGACGTTTCCCACATGGGCCGAATCGAGGTCCGCGGCACAGACGCGATGGCCTGGCTGAGCCGAATGACGACAAATGACGTCCGCAAGCTGGCCGTCAATCAGGCCCAGTACTCGGTTCTGTGCTACGAGGATGGCGGCATCGTGGACGACCTTGTGGTCTATCGCCTGGCCGACCACTGGCTGCTGGTGGTCAACGGCGCGAACAATGAGAAGGACACAGCCTGGCTCAAGGAACACCTGTCCGGCGACGTGGACATGAAGAACATCACCGACCAGGTCGCCCAACTGGCCATCCAGGGGCCCAAATCCGAGGCGACGATGCAGAAGGTCTGCTCCATCGACCTCTCACGCATCGGTTTCTACTGGGCGGACCAGGCCAGGATTGCCGGCGTGGACGGACTCATCTCCCGCACCGGGTACACCGGTGAGGACGGGTTCGAGGTCTATTTCCCGGCCGAACATGCCGGCAAGGTCTGGGACGCCATCTTTGCGGCCGGCCAGGAGTTCGAAATCGAGCCCATCGGCCTGGGCGCTCGCGATACCCTGCGCCTCGAGATGAAGATGGCCTTGTACGGCAACGACATCGACCAGACCACAAACCCGATCGAAGCCGGTCTGGGCTGGGTGGTCGCCCTGGACAAGCCTGGTGGTTTCATCGGTTCCGATGTCCTGAAGAAGGTGGACGAAGAGAAACCGAAGCGCAGGCTGGTCTGCCTCCAGATGCAGGACAAGTCCATTCCGCGTCCGCACTACCGGATACTCGCAGACAACGCCGAAATCGGCCACGTCACCAGCGGCACCATGTCCCCGTCTTTGGGCAGGGGCATCGCGCTCGGCTATGTGCAGCGCAGGTTCGCCAAGGCTGAGACCATGGTCGCAATCGACATCCGCGGCAGGGCCGCACCCGCGCAGGTCGTGAAACCGCCATTCTACAAACACGGCTCGAGAAAGTGAGGGCAGATGGCCAACATACCGGACGATTTGAAATACACTAAGACGCATGAATGGGTCAGACTCGAGAACGGCATTGCCACTGTCGGCATAACCGACTTTGCTCAGCATGAGCTGTCTGACATCGTGTACGTCGAAGTCACGACCGTGGGCAGGGCAGTGAAGCGCGAGGAGGCCATCGGCACCATCGAGGCGGTGAAAGCGGTGTCTGACCTCTATGCACCGGTTACCGGCACAGTCGTTGAAGGCAATGAGTCGCTCAAGGACTCACCCGCGACCGTGAACCAGGACCCGTACGGCGCCGGCTGGATTGCCAGAATCAAGGTGACCGACGAGTCCGAACTCGCCGGCCTGCTCGACGCCGCGGCCTATGCCGAGGTCGTGAAGAAGTCCGCGCACCACTAGCGGAAATGACGAAGTCCGAAGTGCGAATGACGAATGCTCCGGCCATTCGGGCTTTGAGCTTCGACCTTCGAGCTTGCGCATAGTGCGGTACACTCCTCACACCGCGGCCGACCGGAAGAAGATGCTGGAGCGCATCGGGGTCGGCTCGTTAGAGGAGCTGTTCTCAGTCATCCCTGACGACCTGAAACTGAAGCGCCCGCTGGACCTGCCCAGGCCGCTGTCAGAGCCCGAGGCGGTCGCTGTCCTTTCCGGGCTCGCCCGCCAGAACACCGGCACTGACCAGTTGGTCTGCTTTGCCGGGGCCGGCGCCTATGACCATTACATCCCGGCGATGGTCGACACCATCGTGTCGCGGCCCGAGTTCTACACCGCCTACACACCCTACCAGGCAGAAGTGAGCCAGGGTACGCTCCAGGCCATCTACGAGTTTCAGTCACTGGTCTGCCGACTCTACGCAATGGAAGTAGCCAACGCCTCGATGTACGACTGCGGCTCCGCCCTGGCCGAGGCAACGCACATGGCGCGCGACATCGCCCGCAAACCCGGAATACTGGTATCCGACGGCGTCCATCCCGCCCATGTCGAAGTCGTGCGCACGTATTGTCACGGTCTGGGCATACCGGTCGAGCAGGTGCCTGTCAAGGACTCTGTCACCGACTGCGCAAAGCTGGAGCAGATGTGCACCAGCGACGTGGCCGCGGTCCTGCTCCAGCATCCGAACTTCTTCGGGAGTCTGGAGCCGGTTCGCCGCCTGAGTGACATCACACACAAGGCCGGGGCGCTGCTCGTGGTTTCCGCCGACCCGATATCACTGGGTGCGCTCCAGCCGCCCGGTGAGTACGACGCGGACATCTGTGTCGGCGAAGGCCAGTCACTCGGGCTGCCGTTGAGCTTCGGCGGGCCGTACCTGGGTCTGATGTCTGCCCGGAAGAAGTTCA
>CAZQFS010000011.1:0-37567 GCA_964592755.1 uncultured bacterium
CACCTCGTCGAGCAGGATGGTTCCGCCGCGAGCCAGCGCAAAGCGGCCCGGCTTATCATGGGAGGCGCCCGTGAAAGCCCCGGCCTTGTAGCCGAATAGCTCCGATTCCAGCAGGGTGTCAGGCAGGGCACCGCAATTCACCGCGACAAACGGGCCTTGGCTGCGCGGACTCAGCGAGTGGATGGTTCTCGCCACCAGCTCCTTCCCGGTTCCGGTTTCGCCGAGGACAAGCACGGTGCTCGGTGAGGCGGCGATGGCGGGCAGCACTTCGAACACCCGCTGCATCAACGGACTGTGGCTGGTGAGTTCGCCGGCGCGGAAATGGCCGGCCAGTTCCTCGCGCAGGGCCTCGACTTCGCTTAAGTCCCGGAAGGTCTCGGCCCCGCCCACAACCTTACCGGTGGCATCTCGCATGATGGCAGTCGAGACGCTTATGGGGACGCGCTCGCCGTCCGCCGTTATGATGTAACAGGACTTGCCTACCACCGGCCGACCGGTCCTGATGCTGTGCTTCAGCGCGCAGTCTTCCTGGCACATACTGGAGCGGAAGACCTCTGAGCAGTGTCGTCCGATGGCCTCTTTGCGCTTGACGCCGGTAATCCTCTCGGCGGCGCGATTGAACGACGTAATCCGCCAGTCAAGGTCCACCGTGAACACGCCGTCCGAGATGCTCTCAAGAATCGCCTCGGTCTGGTCAACCAACCTGGTCGGGCGGCTGCGGCGCTGCTTGCGGGCCACGAGTAGGATTATACGGCGCGCACGCGGTCGGACAAGCCCCGGGTCTGGACAAACAGTGCCGCCCGTGCCGGCCCGCCTGAGTGAATCAGCATCAAGCGGCCGCGCGACGTGTTCCACTTCGCGCTGAAGCACAAGGCCCTGCGCTGCTTCGACGCGAAAACCGCATCGCCAGCGCCGGAACCAAAGCCGCGACAGAAGCCGCAAGAATCATCACCGCAATCGCGCCATCAATCGCCCAAGCGCCTGCTTCCGTAACTGCTCAGACCATCGCTTCGTGCAAGACCCGGCTCGTTGCCCCGGCTATCGCCCGAAGCGTCGCTCGGTGCAAAGCCTGAAGCAAAGTCCTGGCAAACGCCGGCGGCATTGCCGGAGACAGAGCCGGTTCAGACGTCTCCTCAGTCGCGTCATTGACCACGGCCCCGGGAACGGCCTCCCGGCAGCCACCCCCACGGCCAAAGAATCGTGGCTTACGCTCCACGGCGACCACCTAATGCCTGACCTTTCGGCGTGTTATGCTATTTCGCCGGTCCGTAAGTGTATAACCCGTCTTACCGGGTCGCCCGCGCCTGCTCTGCTCTTCAGCCTGTCTCCACGAAGCCCTGTGCACTCCTGCCTTACCGCCCCTTCCTTGTCGTCGCGGAGTGCCCGGCGCTGCCGGGCTGTGTCTCCCAGGGCAGGACCCAGGAAGAAGCGATGAGCAACATCAAAGAGGCAATCACGGCCTGGTTCTGGGCCGAAGACCAGAAGGCGGTCGCCAGCCTGTCGCTCGACGCGCAGCGCGAACCGGTCGTCGTCGCCATCTAGCCTTCCCGATGGCGCGCCTCGCCAACATCCCGGGCAAAGCTGCGGTCGAAGCGTTTGAGCGTGCCGGCTGGCGTCGGCTCGGCCAGGTCGGCAACCATGTCGCAATGGTGAAACCCGGTGTGCGCGTCAACCTCTCGATTCCACAGCACAAGGAACTCTCGGTCGGCACGCTGCGCGCACTCATCCGGTGCAGCGGAATGACGGTGGACGAGTTCCTCGCCCTGCTCTAGCCGCTGCCGGCTTCGCTCCTCCGCCCACTAAACCGCCAATGTCCCATTCCGAACTTCCAACTTCTGACATCCTACATCTGACTTCTTACTTCGCGGGCCTCCTCCTTCCTCTTCCGTCACCGGCTCCCCGTTGCGCGAACGCCCCGATTGACCGAGGCAGTTGCCGGCATTACACTCAGGCAGGAGTTCACTTGTGAAATACCGAGTCATCATCGAACAGGACGAAGACGGCGTCTTCGTCGCTCAGTGCCCGGCTCTTCCCGGATGCATCTCTCAGGCCAAGACCCGAGAGCAGGCCTTGGTGAACATCAAGGACGCAATCCAGGGCTATCTCGCCAGTCTTGCCAGGCATGGCGAGCCGGTCCCGCCGGCCATCATTGAGGAACTGGTCGAGGTAGCGGTCTGAGCAAGCTGCCCGTCGTCTCGGGCCGCGACGCGGCAAAGGCCCTCCGGAAACAGGGCTACGAGGTCGACCACCAGACCGGCAGTCACATCATCCTTCGACACACCTCACCACCCCACCGTCGTCTCTCCATACCTGACCATCCTGAACTGGCCAAGGGCACACTGCGCGCCCTGATTCGTGAGTCGGGCCTGACCGTCGAGCAGTTCCTCGCCCTGCTCTAGCCGCTGCCGGCTTCGCTCCCCGTCCGCCCACCAAACCGCCAATGCCCCATTCCGGACTTCTAACTTCTGACGTCTTACATCTAACCTCTTACTTCCCCCGGACTCTCCCTTCCTCTGCCCACCAAACCGCCGCGGCCTGGCCCGAACTTCTAACCTCTGGCATCTCACATCTGCCTTCTTACTTCGCCCGCCTCCTCCTTCCTCCGGGCAAAGAACCGCCAAGGCTCGTCCTGAGCGAAGCCGAATGGCCGCCAAGGTCTGGTTCGGACTTCTAACATCCAGCGTCTTACATCTAACCTCTTACTTCCTCCTGTCCTCTGCAACCTGCGAACTGGACACTGGGAGCTCGCAACTCCTGTCTGCGCTGCCACCTGCGAACTGGCATTCGAGCCAGGCCAACGCCACGCACACGCGGGTAGAATCTCGTTTATGTCGTCGGAGGGCGTGTCCCCGGAATTCTGTTACCGGAATCCACCGGAATTCACCCCCGTGCCCCCTGCACCCTTACCTCCTATTCTCGACCTGCACTTCAACGTAGCCGTCGCCGTCCCATATGTAGCGTGCTGTTGGCCAGCCGCGGAAGTGCTGGGTCTCGACAAAGCCAGGCTTCACAATAGTCGGGGCGTCTCCCCAAGTGGCGGAGCATCGTAGCAGGGTCACTGGTTTGAGGCCGGACGCGAACCGAACCACGTCCACGATGTACAGCGAGTCATTCATCTGGGCGCCCGTTGAGAACTTGACGACCATTACTGGCTTGTCCGGCCCCACGACGCACGCCGGTGCGAACTCCACGCAGGGCGGGTTCTCCGTGGCGTCGAAGCCAGCAATCCAGACCTTGTTTCCGTGGTCGAAGGTAACCAGGCCGTAGTACGACTGCTCAAAGTAGACTACAATCGAGTCTTTCGTACCGTCGCCGTCGACGTCCATGCGGAAACTCCGTGCGTTTCTCAAGGAGTCGAGGCGGACTTTCGTCACCACTACGTCACCGTGGGAATCTTTGATTCTCAACTCAGCCACCGCCGCTGGGACCAGCGCCAGCGAAAGGACGGCAAATAACCGCATCATCTCACCCTCTCTCTTCGTTGCTGAAGTGTGCCTTCGCACGCGAACACGACACTCGCTCCTAGTGGTGCCCGCGGATGGCATTGACTTCCGGGCAGTTGCCCCTCTCGTAGAGCCCAAGCAGTTGCCGAAACACGGACATCCGGTGGTAGCACGTCACCGTGGACGGCACGGTCCGAGTCACCCCGCGGGTCGGCGGTGCAACATCGTAGGTCCATTTCCAGTCCTCGCCAAGCGATATGTCAGCACGCCCAGTCGCCGACTTGGCCTCGCCGGGGAAGACATAGACGATGGCCTGATCCCTGTAGACATTGTTCAGCGTCGTGAAGGTGAAGAGCACCGTGAACGCTCCCGGTTCCTTGTCAGTATTCTCAAGCCGGACTACCGCCTCCGCAACGGCTCCACTCGCAAGCGTGAGGGTAGTCTTGGCGGAGCTGTTCACGACTTGATAGCTGTATGGCACGTCGACCACGGTGTCGCGGAGGAACGTAAAATCATAAACCACTGTCGTCGGCACCACGAGCGTCAGTCCAGCTGCGACGACTATCACGGCACCAACGACCAGCAGAACTGCGACGAGCTTCGGTCTGCGACATTCGCTGTTGCTGCCCTGGTTGTTTACGGTGCCCATGCCTCTGCCGGCTACGTTCCGGTCCTTAGTGCTTTCGATGTCACCTTGGTCCAGTGGGCCTCCCTTGCTGCAAACGCGTAGCTACACCTCTTAGGGATGGCTGCTGGGCTACCATTGCCGCAATTTTAAGCCAAACCGGACCGGTGTCAAATCGACGGCGCCACCCGGACGTGGGAACGTTCACAGCGCACTGTATCGCCTGGAAGGCCACGCCCCTTGACCAAGAATCCTGGGCGGCTACACTGCGTACAAGTGACGTACTTGATTCTCGGCCTGTGTTGCATGGCTGTCGCCGTTCTGGCGACTCTTTGTGCCCACCGCGAGCGGACGCCTGCACGGAGAGCGCAGCGACTGGACGCGTTGCGGGCAAGGGGACGCGCGGCCATGCTCTCGGCGAGGTGGGAGAAGTGCGCCCGCATCTATGGCCGCGCCGCTAAGCTCGCATCCGGCGCCCAACTCACGGCAGTGCTCATGCAGATAGGCATCTGCCGTATGCTCCAGTGCAGATTCGACGAGGCACTTGTGAACTTTGAGGAAGCAGCCCGCGTAGCTGACCAAGGCGGCAATAGACTGGGCAAGGCACACGCGCTTGGAAACATCGGGCTTGTTCGGCAGAGGACCGGGTACCGCGCCGAGGCGCTCCGCTGCTACGAGGAATGCACCAAGCTCTACGACGAACTCGGTCAGCCCGTCGGCCGGGCGATCGCCCTGAGCAACATCGGCTTGCTCAAGCGGGCTGCAGGCGAACACGACCAGGCCCTAGATTGCTTCCTGCGGGCCCTGGAGGTGTTCGAAGCACGTGGAGCGAAGCTCGAGTTGGCCGGCGTGCTCGAGAACATCGGCAGCGTGCACATGGCAAAGGGTGACTTGGATCTCGCCGCCGACTACCTTGATAAGGCTCTACTCGTAGCCCGCGAAGTCGGCGAGCGCCAAACGGTAGCAACAGTCCTTGCAAACACCGCTTCCCTGCAACTCAAGAAGGGGCAAGTTGATGAAGCGCTTACCGGCTACGAAGCCGTTCTCAAAGTGCACCGGGATATCGGCGACCCAGAAGGAGAAGCCACCGACCACGTCGGCATTGGGGAAGTGATGGTGCTCAAAGGCGACTACGAAGTGGCGGCGCGACACCTTCTGCAGGCGGTTGCCACTTTCATTAAGCTCGGAACTCCCAACGGCCCTCGGAACTGCCTGCGCGGTCTGCGCCACTGCCTGCGGTCCCTGGGAGCCGCGCGGTTCTCGCACGAATGCTCCAATGCGGGGCTTGGGCCGCGGCCGACCGCGGCCCTTATCAGAGTGCTTGAACATCGACCCTCTGAACCGTCGGCCGGCCGCAGCTAACCGGAAGCTCGCGGTCATCTCATTGCCCCTGGGCCAATCGCGCCAGCGCGATACCTCTCTTCTCCCCGCGCCGGCCGGCATTGCCTGACCGCGCTATCCGCGGAACACGTTGTCTCGGTGAAACGCAAGGAACGCCGGCTCGGGCTGAGCCTTCTTGGACAGACGCAGGGGCAGCGCGCAGTGGGCGCGGGGAGGTGTCAAGGAGAGAAGGCCGGGGCGAGGAGCGGACCGAAGCTGGAGCTCAGAGGCTGGAAGTCAGCCAGCCAAGGTCAGAATGCCAAGTGGCGGGCGCGCCGGCGCCCGAGTGGCCGGTGTCCAGTTGCAGGTTGCAGGTCCGGAAAGCGGGACGTTGGTGGTGCTTGGCGGCCTTGCCTCGCCTGGCGGTGCTCTTCTCCACCCCGCTCAAGTCAGGCTCCTGGCGGTGCAACGGCAGAGATGGAGTCGAGGCGTAGGCGTGCCTGCGGGTTCGTCGGGAACCGGCCGGATGATGGCGGTTTTGACCTTGACGCAGGTCTGAGTTAGAATCTCCACAGCGCCGAAAGGAGTCGCAGTGCCTGCTCGAATCGTCGTTCTGCTTGTGCTGGCCGCAACGTGCCTGGCTCAACCGACCGGCAGCTACCTGCCGCACGGAGTCAAGACCTACCTGGTCAACTATGGAGCCGTTGCCGGTGACCCGTTCAAGGTCGATTTCGCGGCCCGGCAGTTCACGATGATTGACGAGCAATCGAGCAATGACGGCCGTCGGATGCGTGCCATCAATCCGAATCTGCCTGTGCTCAGCTACCGGTGCGCAGTCTCGAGCTACCAGTCATTCCCCTATTACTACGACACCCTGAGCAGTGACGAGCGGTGCTTCATGCACAGCTTCGACCCTGCCTGCCTGCACGTCTCGCGTCAAGGAAGCCGGATGCGGATCACCTGGGCCAATGACCGCCGCTACGCCCAGATAGCCGGGTATCGGCTCCGGGTCGCGGCCGACAGCTTCTCGCTCGGAACCCCGCTCTTTGACTCTTTGTTCAGGACCCGCCTGGTCGTGGTGGACACCGCTCTTTGTCGCGGCCTGTACCTGCACGTCTCCACGGTCCTTGACAGCACGCATGAGGCGTGGTACTCCTTTTCCCGGCGCATCATCCCGGCTGCCCTGCCGGACCGCCATCACTACCCGGACTCGATATGCACTGCCCGCTACAGTTCGACCCGGGATACGCTCCGGCTCTGGTTCCGGTCAGACTCAACGGTTGTGCCGGACTCGGTCGTGGCCCAGGTTGACCTGAATCACAACCGGAACCCGGCCGAGCCGTCTGAACGGTTCCGCCTGAGCTCAGCTCCGCCCTTTTGCACCCTGAACCTGACCTGGGACCGCAGCTCCTGGAACGCGGGCACCGGCTTTCGGGTTCTGGTCTGGCGGGCCGGCGTGGCCGACACTTTCCCGACAGCCGGATTCCTCCTCACGACCAACTGGAACAACCGGACCCGTAGTTCACCATACGGCAACGAGCTGATGAACCCGGCCAATCTCACCTGGCAGAACTACTGCCTGGCCCGACTTGGTGAGCGACTGGCAACGCCGGACTATGCCGGCGTCTTTCCCGACAACTCCACCCAGCGGGCGCAGTCCTGGATGTACGAAGTGCCCAGGCTCTACGCATACGACACTACGGTGTGGCGACTGGGTACGGTCGGGCTCCTGAGTCGGATGGACACCATGGCCACGCCTTATCCGGTCCTGTTCAACGGGCTCGGCGCCATCGGCAGCGAGACCATGCTGCCCTGGACCGACGGCGGCATGTTCGAGGGCTGGCTCTATTCGAACTGGGGCGGTTATTCTTCGGAGGCGAACTGGCGGGTCGCCCAGAATCAGGTCCTCCGCACCTGCAACACGTACAATCGTATCTTCCTGGCATTGCCTCAGGCCCAGGTCGCAGACACGGGCTGCCGGCTGTATGTCTATGGCTCGTTCCTGCTAACCAGTCAGGACCGGTCCTGGTACGCGAATGCGAACTCCTACTCCATCTTCGCCCACTTCCCGGAGATGAACCTCTGCCTCGGCCAGGCGCTCGATACCGCCCGCCTGGACATAACCGAGTTGCGCCACGCGAACGGCTACTACGTTCGCCGGTTCGAGCGCGGGGTCGTGCTGGTCAACCCCGATACATTCTCTCGCACCCTGAGCGGCTCGTATCCGGCCAATCTCGTTACCGTCAGCCCGGGCACGACCATCGGAGGCAGCCGCATCTACTCGGTGCCGTTCAGCTCGAACCAGATTGGCCCCCGGACCGCGCTCATCCTGCTGTCCTCGCCGCTGAACCCGCCGGTCATCGCCGGTATCGGCTTTGACCCGCCTCGGCCCTCCGACCGTTCACCGAATCTGGTCATGGCCCGGGTTACCGGTCTTGCGCCGCTCCTCGTCGAGGCTTCGCTTGAACGAATCCTCGGGCCTGCGCATGTGGCGATGAACGACTCCGGTCTCAACGGAGACACGCTGGCGGGCGACTCGGTCTTCACCGGGACCTTCAGCCTGCCAATCGGGGTGCCGGCCCGGGAGGAGACCTGCCGCATCCTCGCCTATGACACCACCGGCTTGGTTACCGTTGCCAAAGTCATGGTCCGCCCGGCTCCGGGCGACTCCCTGAACTGGCTGCCCAACTGGTCCTTTGAATACGACGCCAACCAGGACAACGTGCCGGACTTCTGGTATCGGTATTCCAACGGGTTCACCTATGACACCTCGGGTGCCAATGCCTACTCGGGCCGGCGTTCGGTTCACGTATCGACTAACCGAACCGACTCGATGTATGGCACCTACATCCGGGTGGACCTGAATCAGCCCGCTCCTGAACATGTGGTCGTCTCTGCCTGGTCCAAGGCAAACTCGGTCTCGGGCGTGCCTGACAACCACTACGCGGTCTACGTCGACGTGACATATACCGATTCCACCCGGCTCTATGGCCAGTGCGCCCAGTTCCGCACCGGCACCCACGACTGGGAGTTCTCCAGCCGCCGGATTCAGCCGACCAGGCCCATCTGGTACGTCTACCTCTACTGCCTGTTCCGGTATCATTCGGGCGAAATCTGGTTCGACCACGTCGCCTGCAAGACCGCGCCGCCGCCGCTCGTCCCGGGTCTGCTCGCCCCGGCCCTGGACACGGCTGTTGCCGACCCTGGTCCGGACTTTGACTGGACCGATGTCGAATGGGGCGTGCGCTATCGCCTGCAGGTAGATGACGATTCCCTGTTCCTGAGTCCGGCTGTTGATACGGTGGTGGCGGCTTCGTCTTTCATTAACCATGGTTCAGCCGCCGACGGCACCTACTACTGGCGGGTCCAGGCCGCGGACGATGCCAGCCGCTGGTCTGGCTGGTCTCTGCCCTGGCACTTTGCGATTGACACCAGGGCGCCGGATGCCCCTTTTCTGCTCGCGCCGGATTCAGCCGCGAACAGGGTTCCGCTCAGCCCGACCTTTGCCTGGACCGAGGTTGAACCGGAAGCACCCGGCCTTTCCTACAGGCTCCAGCTCGCGACCGACTCCGGCTTTGCCGGCATGGTGCTCGACACCGTGACCCATTTGTGCACACTGGTCTACCCGCGCGTGCTCGACTATTCAAGCGACCACTACTGGTGGGTGCGGGCAACCGACCGGGCCGGGAACACGGGCGCTTTCTCTTCCCGCTTCCAATTCAGGACGGTTCCGGCTCCGGCTGCGCCCGGCTGGCACGCCCGGCCTGACCTGCCTCCTGGTGAGCGCAATGTGAAAGACGGCGCCTGGCTTGCCTACACCGGCTCCATCCTTGCTGCCCGCGGCAACAAGTCCACCGACTTCTACTCCTACAACCCAGAAGACTCGACCTGGTTCCAGCTTCGTCCGATTCCGCCCGGCAGAGAAGTCAGACCTCCGTACAGAGGCGCGGCCGCCTGTTCGGATGGAGCCGGCGCGGTCTACGCGACCAAGGGCAACAACACCCAGGGGTTCTGGCGGTACCTGCCGGAGACCGACTCCTGGCAGCAACTCAGCGACGTGCCGCTCGGACCGACCGGGAAGAAAGTAAAAGGCGGAACCGACCTGGCATATATGCCGTTCGGCACAGGCGAGGAATCAAGGACCGATTACGACCTCGACCCGTTGAACCCTCGACCCATGAAATACTCGTCCGGGTACGTCTACCTGCTCAAAGGGTACAAAGATGAGTTCTGGCGCTACAGCGTGTCGGGCGACTCATGGCACTTGCTGGCTTCACCTCCTCGCGGCCAGAGCCAGAGATGGAATCCCGGCTCCTGGCTCGTCGCCGTTGCCGATTCCTCCCCAGGTTTCTCGGCCGCGGTCGGGCCATCTTCTCCCGTCCTCTACGCCCACAAAGCCAAGTACCACGACTTCTACTCATACTCGGTTCGCGGCGACACCTGGCAGAGGTTGCGCTCAGGTATGCCCTTGACCAGCCGATTCGGCGGACGCAGACGCAAGGTCAAAGTCGGCGGCTGTGCTGTCTGGGACCAGGTTTCTCGTAGTATCTACGCACTGAAAGGCGGCAACACGAACGAGTTCTGGAGCTACCTGCCCGCAGCCGACACCTGGCTCGAACTCGACACCATCCCGGCCCGGGTCAAGGCCGGAGCAGACATCGTTTCCTCTCCTGTCGGCCTCCATGCCCTGAGCGGCAACAGGACCGGCCGCTTCTGGCGCTACACCGTGGAACCGGCCCAGTCTCGCCGGCGGACGGGAATAGTGTCGCACGAACACGCCGGAGTTCAGGCAAGGCCCGCCGTCCTCCGCCGCTCATCGCTTGCCGTTTCGCCCAACCCGCTGCGGGCCGGCTTCGCGACACTGCAGGTCAGTGGTCAAGCGGCCCAGTGGCCGAGTGGTCCGGTGACGGTCAGCATCTACGATGCCTCCGGCCGGTGCGTCCTGCGTCAGGCATCCGGCGTCGGGCATCAGGCGTCGAGCGTGGTGCTTGACCTTCGGTCCCTGCGTGCGGGCGTCTACATGTTGAAGCTGACCGCGGGCGGCTGCACGACGACGCAGAAGCTGGTCATCCGGCGCTAGCCAGTCTCTGGTTGCGTCACGCTGACCGTCAGGTCCACGCCGGTCGTGCGGCAGGTTCTAGTTGACAGAATCATGCCGGCTTGTTAGATTACAATGAGAAAGGGTGCCGTTCTGCGGCGCCCTTGCATGTTCCGCAAGTTAACGTCTTGGCGTAGGCCGTATGTTCTGCGCCGGGCCGCCCGCGAAACGACCCAGGAGGTTATGATGAGGTCAGTGTGCGGTGCTTTGGTGGTCCTCAGCGTACTTGTCGCTCCGGCTGCGGCTGATCGGGTGACGGGTTCGATTACGACCGGGGCCAATCCGTCGGCTCTGGCCGTCAACGTGGTTACGAACCGGATATACGTCTGCAATTACGGGGCCAACACCATAACCGTCATCGACGGTACCCAACACAGCGTGCTTACGACCGTGACCGTCGGCAACGCGCCGTCCGCAGTTGCGGTGAATCCGGTTACCAACAAGATATACGTCGCGAACTACGGCAGCAACACGGTATCAGTGGTAGACGGCGCCACCAACGCCACGACCACGGTCGGCGTCGGCGTCACGCCTTACTCCATCGCGGTGAACCCGGTGACGAACAAGATATACGTCGCGAACTACGGCGGCGCTAATGTCTCGGTCATCGATGGTGCCACCAACACCACGACCACCGTGGCCGTCGGCTCGAATCCCTCCTGCGTTGCGGTGAACCCGGTGACGAACAGAATCTACGTCACCAGCAGCGCGGCCAGCGATATTCGGGTCATCGACGGCGCCACCAACGCCACGACGACCGTGAGCGTCGGCGCCGGACCCTGGGCGCTGGCGGTGAACCCCGTCACCAACAGGATTTACACCGCCAACTACAGCGGCAACAGCGTAACCGTGATCGATGGGGCGACCAACAGCACGACGACCGTGGCCGTCGGCACGGGGCCACAGGCAATTGCCGTGAATCAGGTAACCGACAAGGTCTATGTCGCCGACCGGACCTCCGGCACGGTCACGGTGATCGACGGCGCTACGAACAGCACGACCACGGTCGGCGTCGGCAGCCAGCCGACAGCCCTGGCCGTGAACGCGGTCACCAACAAGGTCTACGTTGCCAATGCCGGCAGCAACAACGTGACGGCTATTGACGGTGTCACATTAGGCACGACAACGCTGAGCACAGGCACCTACCCGTCCGGTGTCGCGGTCAACCCGGTGACCAACCGCATCTACGTTGCCAACCAGAACAGCAACAACGTCTCTATCATCGACGGCGCCAACAAATCCGTGGTCTATGCCAACTTATTCTGGAGACCGCAGCGCGTAGAGATTGACCCGGTCAGAAACAAGATATACGCTCTCGACTGCTACAACGGCAACCTGCATGTCATTGATGGCGAGACCCATGCGTACCAGACGATATATGACCCCTATCGCCCCGCCGACTTGGCATTCAACCCGGTCTCAAACAAGGTCTACCTCGCGTGCGGGGATGGAGATTCCTGCGTCTGGGAAATCGATGGCGCCACCCTGGGAACAACTTACATCAGGTTGACTGCGAATGCCGGTCATGTCGCGGTCAACACAGTTACCAACAGGATATACGTCAGTTGCGAAGGCCGCGTTGTGGTCATCGACGGCGTCACCCGCGCGACGACCGACGTGCCGGTGACCTACGGAACCGGGGGGCCGCTGGTAGTCAACGAGGCAGCGAACAAGGTCTACGTCGCTACCAGCATTGCCTCGGTCGTGGAGGTCGACGGCCAGACCAACGCTACAACCAGCATATCCGTGGCCGGATTGCCGCACAGCCTGGCAGTCAACCCTATCACCAACAAAATCTACGTTGCCACCTGGGACAACAGCAACTGCGTTACCGTCATTGACGGCGCAACCCGCAGTACGACTAACGTAGGCCTAGGGGGAGACGATGCAGCGCTCGTCGCAGTCAACCAGGCTACAAACAAGATATACGCGACTCCCCTGCACGGTGCGAGGCTGGTCGAGATAGACGGCGCTACGAACAGCACGACCGACATTCCGATTGTCGGCGTTGCAGCCGATATAGCCATCAGTCCGCTCACCAACACCATCTACGCCAACTGGGGAAGCAACCTCTGTGTGGTCGACGGTTCGACTCGCACCTGGGACACACTTGCGACCGGAAGCTCCCCCGCGGACGTGGCGGTCAATCCGGTGACAGGCCGGGTCTACGTGCCGCTCTACGACGAAGGCAGAGTAGCAGTATACATACCCTCGCCGAACAACGACACTAAGGTCCGCTGTGAAACCGGGACGTCGGCGATTCGGTTCTTCCGCTGGCCGCGACCAAGCATCGCAGGCAAAGCGGTCAACCGCTCCACCCCGGGCCGTACGCGTGTTGAGCAGGTGATGAAGCGTCTCGGCAATGCCCAGCAGGCATGGTCTCTTGCCAACATCGCCTGGGGTGCGGGTACGGACTCAGCCTACTGGACATGGACCTGGGGCCTGGACTCGCTCGTTTGGGGAGAGAACCTCATTTGCGGAGTAACGCTTGAGTCCGACGTCGCCACCTCCAACAACCATGGCATCGGCACGCCGTTTGCAGGCAACATGCTTGTCTACCCGGTCTATCGCACGCTTGCGGTCACGCTGTCGGACGTCGGCGTCGCCAAAATCGACGCCCCGGCAGGCTCAATCGAACCGATGGCGACCATCACTCCATCAGCAACGTGGCACAACTACGGCCCCGACCCAGGTTCGTTCCGGGCCTGGCTTTCGCTCTACGACCCGTTTATGGTGCTGGTCTACCAGGAGTATCGTGATGTTTCGAACCTTGCTGCCGGTGAAGACATCAAGCTTGACTTCCCGGATTTCAATGTCGGCACGGTCAAGGGGCTGTGGTTTGTACGCTGCTCGACCGCCTGTTCAACCGACTTTAACCCGGGCAACAACGTGCTGCCCAGCCTTTTCTCTGTCGGCACGAGGCCGCCTTGGCCCGACGCGTGGGAGGCCGGTGAGCCAATGCCTCTGGGCAGCGGTAAGAGCATCAAGGATGGCGGCTGGCTCGCCCCCGGGGAGGACGGGGGCGATTTCTCCAACTACGTCTTCGCGGCCAAAGGCAATAAGACGTCGGAGTTCTACCGCTACGAGGTGGCGACCGGGCTCTGGGCACCGGCAGCGGCTATCCCCATGGGGCGGGAAGGCAAGTTACCGGGCAAGGGTTGCAAGGCCGTGGCCGACAACTCCGGCCATGTTTACATGGTCAAAGGTAACAACACCCAAGGTTTCTGGCGCTACAGCGCGGTCACTGACTCGTGGAAGCAGATGCCAGACGTGCCCCTGGGCTCAACCAACAAAAAGGTGAAAGCCGGGTCGGACATGGCCTTTGTTGAGAAGGACGGCCAGCAGTACGTCTACTTCCTGAAAGGACAGAAAGACGAGTTCTGGCGATTCAAGGTGCAAGGAGACAGTTGGGAGCCGCTGCAGGCAGTGCCGGTAGACCTGCCTGCAATCAAGACCAACGCCGGCTCATGGATAGAGCTGGTCGAAACCGGAACCGACGCCGGCCCCTACATCTACCTGCACAAGGCCAAGTACCACCACATGTACCGCTACAACCTCTCTACCGACGCCTGGGAGACAAGCCTTCTGCCGGGCATGCCCTTTGCAGGCCGCTCGGGCAAAACCAGGCGGTCCAAGGACGGCGGCTCAGCCGCTTTCTGGAACGGGCATATCTACTCCTTGAAAGGCGGCAACACCTGCGAGTTCTGGCGCTACGCGCCAGTTACTGACTCGTGGGTGGAGCTGGACCCGATTCCTGAAATCGGTCCCTCTGGCAAGAAGAAGAAAGTGAAGGCAGGCGGCGACATCGTGCACGTCGGTGGCGGCGCGTTCTTTGTTATCAAGGGCAACAGCACCAACGACTGCTGGCGCATGCTCATCGCCGAAGCAAAGGTACAGTCTCCGGTTCGAACCGGCGTGCAGGCAACGTCACTCTCCACCGGTTATTCGCCGTTCGCTGTCGCGCCCAACCCGCTGCGGGCGGGCTTCGCGACACTGCAGGTCAGTGGTCAAGCGGCCCAGTGGTCGAGTGGTCCGGTGACGGTCAGCATCTACGATGCCTCCGGCCGGTGCGTCCTGCGTCAGGCGTCCGGCGTCAAGCATCAGGCGTCGAGCGTGGTGCTTGACCTTCGGTCAGTACCTGCCGGCGTCTATCTACTCAGGCTCGCTGCCGGCGACATCACCCTCACCCGCAGGCTCGTAGTTCAGCGGTAGTCCTTCCCGCAGCGAAATCGCTGCCCGGAACGGTGGCCGCAACCGAAGACTCGGACGCTGCGACTCAGTGCGGCGGACAGGCCGCAACGGTCGGTGGAATCCTGCCGCGCCTTGACCAACCTGTGGTCTGCGCTGCTTGACGGACCGGGGGACACGGCTACAATACAGCCCGACAGGCACCGTGCGCGACCGCCCGCCGCCGCGGTGACGCCTGTAAGGAATCCATGACGCAACCATTAAGGAGGTTCAATGACCGACAGAATCGTAGTCTCCGGGGCGCGGCTCGGTGCCTTGCTCGCGAGCATCGTGCTGGCTGCGACTGCCAACGCCCAGATAACCTACAGCCGCAATGACGAGCCCCACACCGTGGGCGATTCGTTCATGTATAAGTACTGCACCGTCCTGTCCCCGATAAACGTCGGTGAGCCCGGTGGTCCCCAGACCTGGGAATTCGACACGTCCACCTATGTCGGCGAACTCACGAACCTGGTGGTCGTCGCCTTGAGTTCGACCCCTTTTGAGGCGGAGTTCCCGACTGCCAACATCGTCCACCGTGGCCACGCAGCCGGTTCCCAGGGATACAGCCTAGCGTTCCAGGAAATCACCGACGATGTCTACACGCGACTCGGCACGGGCCTGGTGCAGCCGGATACCAGTACCTGCTGCGTGTACAATCCAACCCAGCTCGTCTACACGCTGCCGCTCCATTTCGGCGACGAATGGCGCTCGGAGTTCAGCTTCACCGGCGGCGGTGGGCCATTCCGTATTGTCACCTGGACCTGGGGCAATCCAAGGGCGGATGCATGGGGCATGGCAACCACTCCCGTCGGAACGGCATCGTGTCTGCGGGTCAACTCATACGACACAACCGCCATCTGGACCTACATGAACGACACGCTCATCAACACCGACACGGTCGGCTACCGCACCATGCTCTGGCTCGTGCCGGGCAGGGGCGTCGTTGTGTTCGCCACCGGACCTGAGAACGACACCAGCAATCACTTCACCGAGACCAACTGCTACCGGGTCATGGTTGCGGCCGGCAGTGGCGTCGCCGAGGAACCATCCTCGTGGCAACGCAGAGCCCTGTCGGCTGCGCCGAACCCCTGCACCGACCATGCGGTTTTCGCCCTGCCCCCTGGTGCGTCCACAACCGCGCCGCTCACCATCCGTGACCGCGCGGGCAGGACGGTGCGGACGCTTGTTGTCGGTGAGTCCCGCGTCGTGCGCTGGAATGCCGCGGACGATTCCGGCGCTCACGTCGCACCCGGCGTCTACTTCTGCTCGGCCGGCTCGACCCGGCCGCTCAAGCTGGTCGTCTCGGACTAGGTTCAGCCGCCCGGTCTGGAAGTCCTGCCCGCTGTCAGTTGGCCAGCGACAGAACTGCGGCTCATCCCTGACGCCATACCCGGGCAGCCGCCGCCGAAGCGCGGACGGAACTTCCCGCGTTGCCTGAATCCTGCCCTACTCAACGTCAGATGAAGCAGACACCACCCGTGGCGCACGTCGCCAGCAAGCCCGACCTCCGTCCCCCAAGTCTCTCACCACCGAAGAGGCCCTGCAAGCGGTCGGGTGACAGGCAGGTCGCGGCGGCACGCGCTGCTGTCCGGGTGATGTCCGCGCGGCTTGACCACGGCGCGAAGCCGAGGAAGATATGACCATCAGTGTGCGCGTGTCGACCGGTACTTTGCTGCTCTGTGCTGCGGCGCAGGCCGTCTTCCTCTACCATCCCTGTCTGCAGAACCTGACCGACTCGTCCGTCGCCGTGCGGTGGACCAGCATCGCGGCCGAGTCGGGTCGGGTCGAGTATGGCCTGACGAGCAGCTATGGACAAGAGGTCTCCGACCCCGGGCCGGCCGTCGACCACGAGCTGACTTTGTCCGGGCTTGTGGCCGACACCTGTTACCACTACCGCGTTATCTCGGGCGCAGACACCAGCACCGACAGGGTGTTTTCGAGCCGGGTTTCGCCCAGGCGGTCGTTTCGCTTCCTGGTGTACGGTGACAACCACAGCAATGACAGCGCGGCGCACCAGCGCGTGGTCGACCGGATGCTCCAGGTCGAGCAGGCGGCATTCGTCGCGAACACCGGCGACCTGACGAGCAGCGGCCTGAGCAGCCAGTACCGCCAGTTCTTCAGCATCGAGCGCGGCCTGCTGTCCCGGATGGCGCTTGAGCCCGCGATAGGCAACCACGACGCCGACAGCCTGCCGAACTGGTTCCGGTTTATGAGCCTGCCGGGAAACGAACGGTGGTACTCCTACCGGTCGGGCAGCGCCGCGTTCCACTCCCTGGACGTGAACGTCTCGTTCGCGCCGGGCAGCGAGCAATACGAGTGGCTGCTCTCGGAGCTCGCGGCCGACAGCGCGGACCCGAATGTGCGCCACGTGTTCGTCTACTTCCACTACCCGGCGTACACGACGAGTACGGCCTACGCGGGCAACACCCAGGTCAGGGAGTACCTCTGCCCGCTGTTCGAACGGTACGGGGTCGCCGTTGTCTTCAGCGGGCACGTGCATGCGTACGAGCACAGCCGGGTGAACGACGTGCACTACGTCATTACCGGCGGCGGCGGCGGCACGCTGGCCACCGGGTGGAACGCAGCCCAGCCGTGGACCGTGTACCGCGAGGCGACGTACGAGTTCGTGCTCGTGGACGTCATGGGAGACACGGTCCTGTCGCGGGGCGTCCGGCCCGACGGCAGTGAGTTCGACTCGCTGCTCATCGTGTCGGGCACGGTCGGCGCCGATGAGTCCAAAGGCCCACGGCCGGTGCCGCGGCCCGCGCCGGCAGTCCTGCTCGGGAGCACGCGCGTTCGACTCGATCTGTCCGCCGCAGCCTGTGTCCGGGTTGCGCTGTTCGACGCGGCTGGCCGGGCCTGCCGGCGCCTGCCAGCGCTGGTGCTGCCAGCCGGTGGACACGTTATTGACGTGAGCGGGCCGGGACTCGAACCCGGGGTCTACACTGCGGTCATCCGCGCCGACAACCGGGTCCTGAACGTGCGGATGGTCGTACCAGACTGACCCGTACCTGGTTCCCGGCCGGGAAGGTGATTCTGTCTCCGGCCGCCGGAGCGGCGAGCGTGAGTTCTACCGGCCCAATCGTGCGGTTCCGCCCCTCTCGATGACACCGGACGCGTGCTGTTCCAACACGTAGATGCCGTGCTTTTCGCAGACTTCGTGGAGCTGCTTCGCCAGACCGTAACCGTCACTTCGCCGATGCGAAGCCTGCCGGCTACCCGCCGGCAGTTCGCCCTGCCTTGACTTCCCTCTTCAGGTGGGATAGAGTAATTCAGAGAACGACACATGAACCCGCTGCTGGAACGTATCACCGTTGACCCGAACGTCTGCTTCGGTAAACCATGTATCCGAGGCCACCGTATCTGGGTGTCCCTGCTGCTGGACCTACTGGCAAGCGGCATGAGCATCCCGGAGGTCCTGAACGAGTATCCGGGCTTGGAGGAACTCGACATCCGCGCCGCCATCGCCTACGGTGCTGAAATGTCGCGTTCCCGCTACATCCCTGTTCCCGCCGCTTCCGCCCGGTGAAGTTCAAGCTCGACGAGAACTTCGGAACCCGCACCCAGCACCTCTTCCGGTCTGCCGGTCATGACATCGCGACGGTCAGCAGCCAGAACCTTTGCGGTGTTGGGGACACGCGCCTGTACGAGATCTGCACGCAGGAGGCCTCTTGTCTCGTGACGCTGGACCTCGACTTCTCAGACATCAGGCGATTCCCGCCGCAGCATGCCGCCGGCGTCGTGATTCTCCGGCTGCCGCGAAATCCGACCGTTCCGGCAATCGAAAACCTGGTCCGTGAACTCCTGGCAGCTCTTGGCGACAGACCGCTGGCTGGATGCCTCTGGGTCGTCGAACCCGGCCGAATACGGGTACACCAGACCGACGACGAACTCGACTGTCTCGACTAGCTCGGGCTTATCTACCTGCCGTCGGGAGCAGGGCTACTCGGTGACGACGAAGCTGCGGGTCCGACTCAGCCGAGCTCAGAAGCGTGACCAGGAATGTGGGCTTTTGTTCGCCCAAGCCGCTCACGGCGAGCTTGACCGAACCATTGTGCGGCAGATGAAGGCAGCGCCGAGGGCCTCGACGAAACTGAATGGGATGGCGACTGGCAGGATGCCGACCGGCAGCACCAGGAGATTCCAGATGACAACCCACATCATCACGAATGCCATGACCCAGGCGACGGCGGCGGTCAGCCACAGCCCGAACCGCCGGGAGATGACGAATACCGTGCCGGCGAAGAGGAAGCCCCAGACTAACCACATGGCTCCGTTCACTGGCTGGGACGGAAACACCAGCCCCATGCCTTGAAAGTGCGCCCGCCACTGCGTCACAAGAAGAAACTGGTTACGGACAAACTCGCAGACGTTGACCCAGATTCCGGACAGCAGTATCGCGAGCACTGCCCTTCCGGCGACTGACTTCGCTCCACTCATACAATCCTGCTGTTGGTTCTCTCTCGTTCAGTATTCCGAATTCCGGACACTTGGCGCACAGATGCGACACTGTCCGCCCGGCAGGACGCGGCCGCGGACAGGTCAACGAGCGTAAGGCTGACTGCCAACTGGCTGCTGTCCTCGGCCTTGGCCAGCATCACGAGCCTGCGCGTCCCGCACTCAGGATTCAAGGAGCCGGCGAAACGTTGATGTGATGCTGCGGTCAAGCGCGCGGTCGAAGGCTCCGAGCCATTCCTCGACATAGCCCCGGTCGAGTCCGGGGTTCTTGAGGATGATGCTGCACGTATCCTCTAAGTCGCGCGGTCGGCCGGCCACGAGTTTGTGGATGATGACGTCTTCCAGAGTCGCGAAGCGCACTGGGACACCACCCAACTCCACTATCCGGCTGCGGCCGATGGCCCTCCGCTCGTAGTCGGTGTGCGAGAAGATGAAGTCCACCCTGATGCCGGTTCGCTCGTCGAGCGCGGGCAGCACCATGGTTTCGCGCATAAAAGCCGCCGGGTCGGCCGGCAGAGGCTTGAGCCCGCAGCGGCCGCAGACTGCAGCGACGCGCTCCAGGCCTTCGCCGCCGAGGCCGAGGGTGAGGTCAATGTCACGGGTCAGGCGGGGTTCGCCGTAGAGCTGCACCGCCTGGCCGCCGATGACCATATAGGGAATCTGCGCCCGGTCAAGCTCGCGGGCGAGGAGTTGGAGCAGGGTTTCAAACACGGTTGACTGCCCGGGCCAGGCGGACGACGGTCTCAATGCCCTCCAGCGGGTCCTGCCTCCGGAACACGCCCAGGGCGATGGCCTCCTGCGCCAGCGCCTCGACGATGGCGAGGTTGCGGCAGAAGTCGGCCGGCTCGTTGCGGACCAACTCGGTCTCGAAGCGTGCCAGCGCTGCGGCGTTCTTGACCATCAGGTGAGTATCGCCGATTCAACGCGGGAGTCAAGTCCGGCCGCTCTGCTGGGCGGCATCTACGTACGACATGTGTGCGAGCCTCTCTCGGTACTCGGGACCCGACTTCTGGCCAGTCGCGTCTGGATAGTTGAACCTGGCCGGACTCGTGTCCGCCAGACCGCCGCCGAGGTCGGCCTCCGGGGTTGGCTCTGAGTCGTCCGTGAACAAAGGGGCGGCTTGCGCCGCCCCTCGTTTCTATGGCTTGGGACACGATCCGAAATCCACGATGGATTTCGGTCATGTCCCTCGTTGTGCTATTTCAGCACGTAGATCCCGTGCTTTTCGCAGACTTCGTGGAGCTGCTTGGGCCACACGGTGACGGTGACTTCGCCGAAGTGCGCCTTGCGCAGAAGCAGCATCTGCAATCTGCCCTGGCCGATGCCGCCGCCGATAGACAGCGGTATCTCGTCTTTCATTATCATCCTGTGATAAGGCATCGACAGCCGGTCGAGCTGGCCCGAGAGCTCAAGCTGCTTGACCAGCGTCTCCTTGGTCACGCGGATGCCCATGGACGACAGCTCGTGGCGGCGCTGGGTCAGGTGATTCCAGACCAGGATGTCGCCGTTCAGGCCATGCGTATCCTTGCCGGTCTCCTTGGACGTGTCGGTGACCCAGTCGTCGTAGTCCGCGGCCCGCATCTCGTGCGGGTAGCCGTCCTTCAAGACCCAGCCGATGCCGATGATGAACACCGCGGGCGAGTAGTCGTTCAGGATTCTCGTCTCGCGCTGCTTGCGTGGCATGTCCGGGTACCGCTCGAGGATTTCCTCGGCGTGGATGAAGGTCAGCTCCTTAGGCAGGTTCGGGTAGCGCGGGTCCTTGAGCTGAGGGTACATCTGCTGCACAAAGTCCTCGGCCCCGGTGATGACCTTCCAGATTTTCCGGACAATCATCTTCAGGAACTCGAGGTTGCGGTCTTCGGCAGTGATGACCCGTTCCCAGTCCCACTGGTCCACATAGGACGAGTGGTCGTGGTCAAGGAAGTAGTCCTTGCGCACGGCCCGCATGTCGGTGTTGATGCCCTCGCCGACGTTGCAGCCGTACTGCTTCAGGGCCCACCGCTTCCACTTGGTCGCGGCCTGGACAATCTGGGCGTTGATGCGGGGCGAAATGCCCAGCCCGCACGGGAAGTCAATCGGCGTGCGCGACCCGTCTCTGTCCAGGTTGTCGTTCATGCCGCTTTCCTTCTCGACGATAAGCGGCACCTGCACCATCTGCAGGTTCAGCTCCTGTGCCAGTCCGTCCTCGACGAAACGCTTGACTGCGTAAAGCGCTCGCTGGGTCTCCTTGTTGTCAAGGATGGGCCGGTAGTCGACCGGCAGAATCTTGTCGACTGCTTCGTAGGTAGAAATGCCGGGACCGGCCAGGTCCGCGGCCTTGCCGGTCTTGCCCGGCTTGGGCATGAAGCTCGCCTTCTTCTTCGCCGGCCGGGCGAGCTTCTTCGCCACCTTTCTGCCGACCGGCTTCTTGACCGTTTTCTTTGCGGCCTTTCTGGCCGTCTTTCTCTTTTTCAGCATTCTCCTGTCTCCTTTGGCAATGACGTAACGTGTTGTTATGACTTGCGTTACGGAACCGGAGCCGTGCCGACTCCGACTCCGCTGCTCTGGCATATCGGCGCAGTGTTCACCGGCTGGGGCGATAAGAGTAGCCGGTTGCCGCCTGAAGTCAAGTCCTTGGCCGACGTTCCGGCCGCGACGTAAACCCGGGGTTGACGGGCACAACGTCAACGACTAGAATTACGCCTCTCGCCGTGATGCAATCAAGTCAGGAGCAGCAGTGAAAACCAATCGCGCCGACAGTGTTGTGAAGCAGGTCGAGAAGCAGAAAGTTCGTTTCGTGCAGATATGGTTCACCGACGTCCTCGGGTTCCTCAAGGGCGTTACCATTCCGGTCACGCAGCTCGGCCATGCGCTGGAACACGGCATGGCGTTCGACGGCTCGTCGATCGAAGGCTTTGCCCGGGTCGAGGAATCGGACATGACGGTCGCACCCGACCCGGCGACATTCGCGGTCCTGCCCTGGGAAGTGCAGGGCGAGCGTGCCGGCCGGATGTTCGGCGACGTAAAGACGCCGGCCGGCAGGCCGGTCGGGTCTGACCCGCGCCATGTCCTGCGCCGGGTGGTCGAGCGCTGCCACAAGCTGGGCTTCACGCCGCATGCCGGCTGCGAGCTCGAGTGTTTCTACTTCAAGAGCTCATCCGAACCCGATTTCCTGGACCATTCCGGCTACTTCGACATCACGCCGGTCGCAGTCGCCGAGCGGGTCCGCCACGACACCATCAACGCGCTCGAGGCTCTGGGCGTGCCGGTCGAATACGGCCACCACGAAGTCTCTAAAAGCCAGCACGAAGTGGACCTGCGCTACACCAGCGCCCTGACCATGGCCGACAACGTCATCACCGCCCGGTTCGTGGCCAAACAAGTGGCCCAGGCCAATAACGTCCACGTCAGCTTCATGCCCAAACCGGTCTTCGGCATCAACGGCTCGGGCATGCATGTCCACCTCTCCTTGTTCAGAAACGGCAGAAACGCCTTCTTCGACGCCCGCAAACCGCTGAACCTCTCCGACGTGGCCCGACACTTCATCGCCGGCCTGCTCCGCTACGCTCCGGAAGTCACCGCGGTCACCAACCAGTGGGTCAACTCGTACAAGCGGCTTGTCCCCGGCTTCGAAGCACCGGTCTATGTCTCCTGGGCGCAGATGAACCGCTCGGCCCTGGTGCGCGTGCCGGCGTTCGATGCCCGAAGGCCCAACGCCTGCCGGGCCGAGTACCGCTCACCCGACCCGGCCTGCAACCCGTATCTCGCCTTTGCCTGCCTCATCGCCGCCGGGATTGCCGGCATCGAGCAGAAACTGAAGCTCGGCCCGCCGACCTCAGACAACATCTTCCGCATGACGCCGGAAGAACGCGCGGCCGCCGGTATCAGCTCGCTACCCTCCGATCTGCACGAGGCCGTGCGCCAGACCGAATCCAGCCGGTTCGTCCGCGAGACCTTGGGCGACGAGCTGTTCGAGCACTTCATCCGCAACAAGAAACTCGAGTGGGACGAGTACCGGTCCCAGGTCACCGAGTACGAAATCAGACGCTACCTGCCGATACTCTAGACTGCGGCGCGGCCGCTGAAACCAGCCTTGGGCCAACCGACCTCGCAACCGCTCGCGCGCGTGGCGAGAGAACCGGCGGCAGAACAGCCTCGGCAACCGGCAGCACGGTTGGCAACGCGGCCGCTGTCGGTCCTGCCGCGGCAACTCACCGTTCAACTCGCATCGGCTCTGGCCGCAAGTGCGCAGCTTGGCCTGGCGATGCGACCAGCTCCCAACCCGGCCTAGAACCCGGTGGGGGGAACGGTTCCCCCAGTCGCTCCCCAAACCACTCGAAAGAGCAGATGCCCAGGGCCGCGCATATCCTTAAGCTCCAAAGATCCGCAACTTATCTTGCCCGTGCCAGGCTGCGCAGGCTTCGGGCGAGCCAGGGCCGGGTCTTACTGAAAGACGGCCAATGGGCTGCTGAGTGGACAGGGGAATGTGCAGGTCACAAGGCAGCCTCTGGGCCACTGACCAGAAGCCTTGACGACGCGTTGCGCATCTGGCATCAGGCACAGAGCGACGCCGGCCTGGCACTTGCCTGGGCCCTTTTCTGAACCACGCCCGCACGCGCTTGACTTCCGTCCTCTCATGCCTATCCTCAATTCGAAATGGCCGTACAACTGCCGCATGACCTGAACGCTCGCATCGAAGCTGCGGTTCGGCACTTCTGGAACACGCGTTCAATCCAGGCGCGCAGACAGCGACGGGCCGGCACCACCGACCAGGGCGCGCGCAGCGCGGTCACCGGCGGCGCTCAGATGAACGGGTTCATAGACCTGTTCGCCCGGCTCATCCACGGTGCCGGCATGCCCGAGGACTGCATCCACCGCGCCTCCAAGCTCGAACTCCCCGGCTTCTACCGCCCAACCAAAGAATGGGACCTGCTCGTAGTCAAGAACGGCCAACTGGTCTGCGTGCTTGAGGCCAAGTCACAGGTCGGCCCTTCGTTCGGGAACAACTTCAACAACCGCACCGAGGAAGCCATCGGCAGTGCGGTTGACCTCTGGACCGCTTACCGCGACAAGGCCTTCAACTCCGACATCAAGCCCTGGCTCGGGCACTTGTTCCTACTGGAAGACTGCCCGCGCTCTCAATCTCCGGTCTCAGTACAAGAGCCGCACTTCGAGGTCTTCCCCGAGTTCAAGGCCGCCTCGTATGCCCGGCGCTACGAACTGCTCTGCCGCAAGCTCGTGCGCGAGGACCTCTACAGCATGGCCGCGTTCCTGCTCTCAGAGGCCAAGACTGGCTCCCGCGGCGCATACACCGAACCCGCGCCCGACCTCACTTTCTCCGCGCTCGCCTGCTCGCTTGTGGCCCATGTCGCCGTCCACTAGCCCCGAAATGCCCGCTGAACACAGCACCTTCCACCGCCTCATCCTCGGTGACGCGCGCGAGATGCCCTATGTCCCGGACGGGTCACTCCATCTCGTGGTCACGTCCCCGCCCTACTGGAACCTCAAGCGGTACAACGACACCGAAGGCCAGCTCGGCCACGTGGCCGACTACGAGCAGTTCCTCGGGGCGCTCGAGCAAGTCTGGCGCGAGTGCTTCCGTGCGCTCGTGCCCGGCGGCAGGCTGGTCTGTGTTGTCGGCGACGTCTGCCTCTCGCGCCGCAAGTACGGCCGCCACCTTGTGATGCCGCTCCATGCCGACATCGTAGTGATGTGCCGCCGCATCGGCTTCGACAACTTGAACCCCATCATCTGGAACAAGATTGCCAACGCTAACTACGAGGTCGAGAACGGCTCAAAGTTCCTGGGCAAGCCCTACGAACCCAATGCCATCATCAAGAACGACATCGAGTTCATTCTTATGCAGCGCAAGCCCGGCGGCTATCGCCAGCCCACCGAAGAACAGCGGCGCCTGTCCAAGCTCTCCAAGAAAGAATACGCAGACTGGTTCCGCCAGTTCTGGACCATGCCCGGCACCTCGACACGCCAGCACCCCGCGCCCTTCCCGCTGGAGCTGGCCAATCGCCTCGTGCGCATGTTCTCATTCCACGGCGACATCGTGCTCGACCCTTTCTGCGGCACCGGCACCACAATGCTCGCCGCGCTTAACACCGGCCGCAACTCCATCGGCATCGACATAGACCCTGAATACTGCCGCATGGCCCTTCGCCGCCTCGACTCCGAATCCGGCCCGCTCTTCGCGCAAGCCGCAATCGAATACCGAACAGCGTCCGACCTTCTCTCGCCTGCAACCACGACAGCAGTGGCGGATGCTCCAGCCTGCAAACCCGGGCCACGTCTCGGGAGGCGTAGGCAGACTGTCAAACCACAGCGAAAATGTCACGGGTTGAAAGTGTGAGCGGTGGGAGGTTGAGCGCGGCCGGGTAGCGCGGTGATGGGAATCGTGCCGGCCCGGTCGTGCCGGACGTGAAGGGTGCCGGCAAACCACTCCTGCACCGTCACCTTTGTCCTGGCAATGCAGATGCTGCGGGTGTTGGGCCTGAGTTGGTAGGCCTGGCCGTGGTAACGGACTGTCAAGACTGACATTTCCCCTGTGCCATCACCCCGTGACATTGTCGCTGTACTGCCACAGACGCCGAGCATCATCTTGACAGAGTGCGACTATTGGGGTATAAAGACTGGTGCACGATGCGGCCGCGGCCCGGCTCGCCCGCATCCCGCCTTACCTGTTCAAGGAACTGGACGAACTGAAGGCGCGCGCGGGCCCTAATCTTATCGACCTGGGCGAGGGCAGCCCGGACCAGCCGGCAGCCAAGCCGGTCATCGCTGCGCTGGTCAAGGCGCTGGCCCGACCGGAGAACCACCGCTACCCGTCATATGCCGGCAAGATTGAAGCCCGCGCCGCGGTGGCGGGCTGGTACGGCCGCCGGTTCGGGGTGGAACTTGACCCTGAGACCGAGGTGGCGATGCTCATCGGCTCCAAAGAAGGCGTGGCTCATCTCATGTGGGCGGTTTGCGGGCCGGGTGACGTCGTCGGCGTGTCTGACCCCGGTTATCCGGTCTATCACAACCAGGCCCGGCTCTGCGGTGCGACGCCGGTTTCGGTTCCGCTGCTGGAGAAGAACGACTTCCTGCCCGACCTGGAATGGCTCAAGTCGGTTGCCAATCGGATAAAGCTGCTCTGTCTCAACTACCCTTCGAACCCGACCGGCGCGTGCGCCACCCTCGGTTTCTACGAAGAGGTCGTGGCACTGGCGCGGCGGTACGGGTTCTTTGTGGCGAACGACAACGTCTACTCCGAGCTCTACTTCGGCGCGAACCGGCCTCCGAGTATCCTGCAGGTGCACGGCGCCAAAGAATGCTGCATCGAGTTCCACTCCTTGTCCAAGAGTTTCAGCATGGCGGGCTGGCGCATCGGCATGGCCGTGGGAAACCGGGCCCTGCTCGCGGCCATGCTGAAGATAAAGCAGAACACCGACTCCGGCCCTTTCGGCGCGATTCAGGATGCCGCCGCCCATGCACTGCGCCGGGGCGAGAGCATCATCCGGCAGAACCGGAACCTGTACCAGCAGCGGCGCGATGCGTTCTGTGACGAGCTGGCGCAGGCCGGCTGGGCCGTGCCCCGGCCCGCCGCCACGTTCTACGTCTGGGCAGGCGTGCCGCCCCAGGCAGGCATTGCCGGCCCGGGCGAATCAACGTCGGCGGCGTTCACCCGCAAGCTGCTGGTAAACTGCCAGGTGATGGCCGCACCGGGAATCGGATTCGGGCAGTACGGCGAGGGCTACGTGCGCTTCGCGCTTGTGGCCGACGTGAAGAAGCTGCGCCTGGCGGCAAAGCGCATCGGGAGCTGGCTCGCCCCGAAGTGACCGAAAGCACGGCCCGGTAATCATGGCCCTGGTAGTTCAGAAGTACGGCGGCAGCTCCCTCGCCACCCTCGACCGGCTGCGGGCCGTGGCCCGGCACATCGCCCGCACGCGTGCCTCAGGCAAGCGGGTAGTAGTGGTAGTGTCGGCAATGGGCGAGACGACCGACAAGCTGACCCGGCTCGCGCACGCGATTACCCCTGACCCGCACCGCCGCGAGCTCGACATGCTGCTGACCGCAGGCGAACGCCAGGCCATGGCCCTGCTTTCCCTGGCGGTCATGAACGAAGGCCTGGAGGCGGTCTCCTTCACCGGCTCCCAGGTCGGCATCATCACCGACCGGTTCCACTCGGACGCGCGCATCGAGCAAATCAGGGCCGACCGGCTGCGTCAGGCACTTGCCCGCAACCGGGTGCCGATTGTCGCCGGTTTCCAGGGCATGAGCACCGACCGTGAGATAACCACGCTGGGCCGGGGCGGCTCGGACGTGACCGCGGTGGCCCTGGCCGCGGTGCTCCGAGCCATTCGGTGCGAGCTGTACAAAGACGTTGACGGCATCCATACCGAGAACCCGGCCGAGTTCAGCCGGGCCCGGCGTCTGCCCCGCATCAGTTTCGAGGAGCTGGCCGAGCTTGCCGGCTCCGGGGCAGAGGTGATTCATCCCCGGGCCTGTGCCCTGGCCGAGAAGTACCGGGTTCCGTTGCTCATCCGTGCGTCGTCTTCCGGCAGCAAAGGAGGAACGATGGTTACCAAGACCGACCACATCGAGAAAGCACTCGTGCGGGCGATGACCCACACCCACCGGTTGGTACGCCTTTCGCTCACCGACGTGCCGGCGAAGCGGCGCTGCCTGCACCAGGTCGTGACCCAACTGTCCGCGGCCCGGGTCCCGGTCATCCTGTTCCATCACGGCGTCCTGCACGACGGCCGCTTCGACCTCGGCTTCATCGTACCCGATTCGCACCGACCCGCGGCCGAGGCGATTCTGACGCGCCTCGTGCGCAAGGTCCGGGCCCGCGGGCTTGACGTGAAAGACAGCCTCTGCTCGGTGTCGGTCGTCGGGCCGGGCGTAGGCAGCGATGCCGGTATCCTCGCGGCCGTGTTTGAGACCCTGCGTCACTGCGGCGTTCATCTTGACGCCTTTGCTGCCTCTCAGACCAGGCTCTCCTGCTTCATGGACCGGAAGCACCTGCGCGTCGCGGCCGCGGCCCTGATGGCACGCTTCCGACTCAACCGGGACTGATGGAAGAGACGCTCGACCAGACCGCACCGAACCCGGGCGAGAGCGCCGACGCGCCGCTCGACATCTTCGAGGTGCAGCGGGCAGCCGAAAGCCTGCTCTTTGCCGCCGACGCGCCGCTCGGGCTTGACCGGCTGGCGCAACTGCTCTGCGTTCCGCCGGAAACTGTCCTGCGTGCGGTGCAGAACCTCAACGAGCAGTACGCCGCGACCGGCCGCGTCTTCCGCATCAGCCGCGTGGCCCAGGGTTTCCAGCTCTACTCGATGCCGGAATACGCCGCGTGGGTGCGCAAGCTCTATCAGCACCAGTTCACCCAGCGGCTCTCGCGCGCCGCGCTCGAGGTGCTCGCGATTATCGCCTACCGCCAGCCGGTCACCCGGCCGGAAATCGAGAAGCTGCGCAACGTTGACTGCTCCGGGCCGCTGTTCACGCTGCTCGAACGTCGACTGGTCGCGACCGCGGGCCGGGCACACCGTCCGGGCAACCCCTTTCTCTACCGCACGACGCGCGAGTTCCTCCGCTACTTCGGGCTTGAGAGTCTCGACGACCTGCCGCGGCTTGACGAACTGAGCCAGTTCCTCGCGACCCGCGAGCCGGGCGAGGAACCGGGACCAGAGTACGACACGCTGGCGATTGCCCCGAAACCCGGCTCGGCCACGGAGGCCGAGTAGACGACACCGCCGCCTGCCGGCTGATTGTGGGTATGATTGGGCGCAGCCCCGCACTTCTCGACCGGGCAGCAGATCTGCTTGCCGCCCGGTTTGGCCCGGTCTTTTCGCGCAGCGCCCGGATACCGTTTGACTTCACCGACTACTACCAGCCCGAGATGGGGACCGGACTGGTGCGGCAGTGGGTCGCGTCAAGCCTGCAGCCGGAGCCGGACCGCCTGGCCGAGGTCAAGCAGACGACCATCAGCCTCGAGCAGCAGCTCCGCGACCAGTCCGGGCGCCGGCAGGTCAATCTTGACCCCGGGCTGCTCACGCCGCACAATCTGGTCCTGGCCACCACCAAGAACCATGCCCATCGCATCTGCATCGGCCCCGGCATCTATGCCGAGCTGACGCTCATCTACCGCCACGGCGCGTATCAGCCGCTCGACTGGACCTACCCTGACTACCGCACCCGTGTCTGCCAGGAGTTCCTTGCCGCCTGCCGGGCGACGCTCGACCCGTGAAAGAGCTGCGCAACTACTTCATCACCGGCATCGCTGCCCTGCTTCCGGTCAGCCTGACCCTGGTGCTCTTCTGGTTCATCGTGAACCAGCTCGGCAATATCCTCGGGCCCCTGCTGCGCAACCATGTCTGGCTCAGGCAGCTTCCGTCCTGGGTCGCCTCGGTCCTGGGGTTTGTGCTCCTGCTGGTCGCCATCGTGGCGCTGGGAGCAGTTGCCTCCGGACTGATGGGCCGCTGGTTTCTCAACCAGTTGGACCGGCTTCTCCGGCTCGTGCCGATTGTCCGGGAGGTCTATGTCTCGGCCCGGCAATTGACCGATGCGGTCTTTGTCCAGCGCAGCTCATTGCGCAAGACCGTCATCGCCGAATACCCGCGGCCCGGGCTCTTTGCCATCGGGTTCATCACGAGCGATGTACCGGCCACGCTTCCTGACGGCAGACAGGCCCTTTACGTCTTCTTCCCCACCACGCCCAACCCGACATCGGGCTGGCTCGCGCTGATTCCGACCCAGGACATCTGCGACACTGACATGACCATCGAAGAAGGTCTCAAGCTCGTCATGACCGGCGGTGTCATCAGGCCGGTTCGGCGTGCCCCGCCATCCGGTCCGGCCTGAGCCGACCTGCCCTCTTCTCTTTCTGTTTCAACTCCTTCCCGCTCGCCCGATGGTGTGCCCGCGCCCGGTGTCGATTCCACGTTCAAAGCCCGGCTTCGGCTCGGCGCTCGAATGGTCACAGGAACCTTGCCCTTAGTCATTTACTGTATCCTACCCACTGCTCACTCGCCCCTCGGTGCTGCTCTCTGTGAACGGGCATTGGGGCCAGGCTGGCGCCACCTACGCGCGGGCAGAATCGCGTGTTGTGTCGCCGGAATTCCTAGGCCCGTGGCCGGGCGGCAGGTGCTCGGGCTTGGCCTCAATGAGCGCGACGGCTATCGGCTGGGTGTCGGGGCTGACGCGGATGCGCAGCACGTAATCGATGCGCCCTTTTGTACGGCGGGCACGTTGCGGAGCGAGTATCTCGATTGGCCCGGCTGTCTCCTCGCGGCGGATAAGGTCTTCTGTCCAGCCCCGCGCGTGCAGGGCCGGGTCAATCAGCTTGGCGCTGGTGTCGGCTTCGCTCAGGCCCATCTATCACACGTAGTCGCGGTCATCCAAATGGCGCTTCCGATGCGTGCGCTATTATGGGCGTGAGCAAGACCAAGTCAAGCGGCGAGGAGGGGCGCATGAGCGAACAAGCGGTCAGGTGCTTGAGGAGGCGGCAGCGCTGGTTGGTCAGCGGCAGAGGTGGTGTTGCTGCGGTAGCTGCGCGCAACTGGTCGCCAGGGCGTGGTCTTTCGACCGCCCCACAGACGCCGATTCTCCCTGCTCAGCGGAGGCGGAACTCGCAGGTGACGGTGACCGTGATGTCTTTCTGGCGGGTCGCGGTGTTGTAGATGCCGTAGTCTGATACCTCGGTGGAGAATGGCTCGGTAATCTGGAAGATGCCGGCGCGGGCCATGGCAAGCGGGCCGAGCCTGGCGCCGGAGTTGCGGGCGATTTCCTCGGCACGGCGGCGGGCGTCTTTTGTGGCCTCGGCCAGCAGTTCTTTCTTGATATCCGGCAGCCTTGAGAAGTAGTACTCCAGGTTGGAAGACCGGAGCGCGACGCCTTTGCCGAACAGCTCGTCCGGATTCAGGGCGAGTTTTTCCACGGTTGGGATGTCGCCGGAAATGATAAACACGCCCTGGGTGAAGCTGTAGCCGCTGACCCGGCCGTTGTTGTCATAGGTCTGGGTGCGGCTTATAGGCTGGACCGTGATTTCGCTGTCCTTGATGCCCGATGACTTGAGCTCGGCCATGAAGGCGAGGAAGTCGGCGCGGGTGCGCTGGTACCCGGACTGGACGTCCGCCAGGCCGACCGCGTGGCCGACCAGCGCGCGCCACTTCACCACATCCGACTCGTAATGGCCCGTGGCTGCGCCGACGACCCGGACCGTGTTGCCGGCGACGCGGCTGCGGTAGAAGAAGCTGCCCAAGACGACTGCGCTGACCGTGAGGCTGATGCCGAGGATGACCGCGACTGATGTTCTCATGTGGAGAATATAGCGCCGTACGCAGGTCAGTAAAGCCAGACGCCTTGGTCCCCGCCACCGGTCTGCCGCGGGTCTACGCTAGCCCGGTATAAGGCTCGCGGGAGTCCGCGTTCCCTTGATGCGAGGCTCTCTGCGCAGCACATGGGAAGTGCTGACGATTTCGTCGCGCCAGTCGCCTTCGGCGTGGATGCACCGCCGCGACTAACCACTTCAGCGCTGGTTCAGCTCCTGCGGCGCGGGCGGTCAAGGAGCTTCTTTCAGGGCCTTGCGCAGCATTTCCGGCGTCGGCAGTTCTCCACGTAGTGACGGCGGAGCCAGGCGATAGGTGGCAACGCCCATCGTCTTGTCCGCATAGCGGAGCGCGTACTCGACAATGAGCTTGTTCTTGGACTTGCAGAGGATGATGCCGACCGATGGCTCGTCCGGCGGCTTGCGCAGCAGGTCGTCGACCGCGGCAAGGTAGAACCCCATTTTGCCCGCGAACTCTGGTTTGAACTCCTGCGCCCTCAGCTCAATGACCACGTACCGATGCAGCCGCAGGTGGTAGAACAAGAGGTCCAGGCAAAAGTCCTGACCGCCGACTTCGAGGTGGAACTGCCTGCCGACAAAGGCGAAACCGACGCCAAGCTCAAGCAGGAACCTCTCCAGGTGTTGGAGCAGCCCGCGCTCAAGCTCGCACCGGCCGCGTCGTCGCTCAGACCGAGGAAGTCCAGGTTGTAGGGGTCCTTGAGTACCTGCCCGGCCAGTTCGGACTCTGGTGCAGGCAGGAACCGGTCGAAGTCGGTCAGCGCCTTGCCGCGACGGCCATACAGGTCGCTCTCAATCTGGTGAACCAGTACGTTCCGACTCCAGCCGAATTCGATTGCGGCCCGAACGTACCACTACTGTCGGGCCGGCTCCCTGACCTGATCCAGCAGCACGCAGTTGTGGAACCACGGCAATTGTGCAGCAAGCTGCTGCACAATTGTCTCCTCAGGCCATGCTTGAGCAAACGCCCGCATGTACTTCAGGTTGCGGGTCGAGAAGCCTCTCATGTCCGGGAATGCCCGACCCAGGTCTCCAGCCAGCCGGTCTATCACCTTAGCGCCCCAGCCTTGCCGGCTCTGAGCCTCGATTATCCTGCGTCCGATGTGCCAGTGGAGCAGAACCAGCTCGCGGTTGACCGATAGCCAGGCCTTGACCTGTGCAACCCGGACGCGGCTCTTCACGTCCTCAAGCAACTGCGCACAAGTGTGTAGAACCGGTTCGGCACGGTCCCGGGTTCTCCGCGTCTTCACACGAGGGATGACAATATCCGCACCCGTGAAGTCAAGCGCGCGGCGACGCGCATTCGCGCTACTTCGGCTTCTGCGCACGCGGTCGGACTCCCAGGACGCTGGGAATCGGCCAGGGCACGGTGTTGCCGTCGTCTTCTTTGAAGAAGGTCTCGAAGCTGCCGAAGAGTTCCTGCTCGACCCTGCCGGCGCGGAAGTAGAGCTGGGTTTCGGGTCCCCCCTCAAGGTGCTGGGCCGCGACAAGACCGATGCCAGCGGCGAGCAGTTCGTGGTTCAGGTCGCGCATCGAGAAGGGCGAGCGGCAGAAGATGAAGAGGATTCGTCCCTGGTCATCTTCGCCCAGGGCCGCCTCGCTCCACTTCTTGTCCTGCCTGCCCCACACGTTCCGGCCCGGCCGTTTGATGAGCCGCAGATTCTGGACTGCGGAGGAGTAGTCCTTGAGGATAGACTTCATCGTGACCCCGGGTGCGTCGAGGTCGAAGATGCGGAAGGCAGGTGCGCCTTTCTTCTTCGGGTCGAACGCCGCGACCGACTGGTAGCTGTTGATGCGGGCGCTGTAAACATGGTCCCGGAACCGAAGGTAGCCAAGGTGAGTCCTGAAATCGGCGGCGAACATGCCCGCGTTGATTGCCGCGGTGAGCTTGTGCTTTGTGCACCATTCACGGGCGGTCCTGCCCAGGGCTTCGCCGGTCCGGGCCACGCCCACGAAGTCGAGCTCCCAGAGATGCGGGTCGATACGCAGCACGGTGATGCGCGAGTCGCCCGAGGAGCTGGGCCTGCTCGCGGTGAACACGGCGAGGTCAATGCCCGGCTCCAGCGTCTGCCATTTGACCGCCGCCGCAACCGAGACAAGGAGCAGCAGCACGCAGACGACAGGAGGCCTAGCGGCCAAGGAATGTGCGGATGAAGCCGTCGCCACGCAGCAGGCCCAAAGCACCGGCCTTGACCGATTCTTCGTCATAGGACTGCACCGCATCCGGGGCCCAGCGCGGGTTGCGGATGGCAACCGGAACCGCGCCGTGCACGTGGTTCCCGGTTGCGACCGGCGTCGGATGGTCGGGCAGGACCGCAACGGTCGCCTCGATACCTTTGTCTTCAAGGGCCTTCATCACGCGGCTGATGAGGCGCGAGTCGAGGTACTCAATGGCGAGAATCTTCTGTTTCAGGTCCTTGCTGTGCCCGGCTTCGTCCGAGGCTTCGACGTGGACGAAGACGAAGTCGTGGTCGGCCAGGGCCGCGACGCAGGCGTCGGCCTTGCCTTCGTAGTTCGTGTCGATAAGCCCGGTCGCGCCCTCAACCGGGATGATGTCAAGACCCGCGTAGACCCCGACGCCGCGAATCAGGTCCACCGCGGAGATGACCGCGCCGGTGATGCCGTAGAGTTGCCGATAGGTCGCCATCTTCGGCTTGCGGCCTGGAGACCAGGGCCAGATGGAGTTAGCCTGGTCTTTGCCCTGCTGCACGCGCCGCTTGTTCACCGCGTGGTCGGGCAGCAGTTTCCATGACCGGCGCACGATGCGGTTGAGGAACGCCGCTGTTGTCTCGGCCTCCTGCGACTTTGCCCGCACGAGCAGGTCTTCGGCTCGCTCGCCCACATGGTCGTGGGGCGGCGCACACTCGATATCAGGCGAACCCTGCTCAAGTACCAGCAGGTGGCGGTACGACACGCCGGGCCAGAACCGCGCGCCCTCACAGCCGCAGTACCGGTCGACGTGACGGATGATTTCTGCCGCCTCTTCCGTCGAGATGTGGCCGGCCGAGTGGTTCTTGATGCGACCGTCCGCCAGACAGATAAGGTTGCAGCGCATTGCAATATCGGTGTCGCGCAGCTTGACACCCATGGCCGCAGCCTCGAGCACGCCCCGGCCCTGGTGGCACTGCTTCGGGTCGTAGCCGAGCACGGTCAGGTTGGCCACCTCGCTGCCCGGCGGCATGTCGTCCTCGACCGTGATGAACGAACCGCACCGGCCCTCGCGCGCGATGCGGTCCATCGCCGGCTTGCGGGCGACCTGGAGCGGGGTCTTGTTGTCGAGTTCTGCGACCGGAAAGTCGGCCGCACCGTCGGCGAGGAAGACCACGAACCTCACAGTGGTCCAGTGACCAGGTAGTCCAGTGGCCAAGTGGAAGACCGTGTCATGATTTCGGACGCTTGTGCTCAAGCGACCGGACAAGTGCGTTTGTCAGCCGCTCCGTGTCACCGACTGCCTGGAGCAGACACGTGGAGCCTTCCTGCGACAGATATCCCAGCTTGGCGGCCAGCAGCACCTGGGTCTGTAGCTCACACGTCGAACCGTAGGCGATGGAGAACGACCGGAGGAAGTCAGCCGTGGTCCTCCGACCAAAGCCCTCCGCGATGTTCGACGGGATGGACACGGCGGCTCGACGCATCTGCCCGGTGAGGTCAAAGGTCTCATGTTGCGGGGAGGCCTTGGTCGCAAAGTACACCTCTGTGCACAGGAGAAAAGCCCTCTGCCAGACTACGAGGTCTTGGTAGCACTTGACAACGCCGGGTTTGCCGTCCGACGCTGGGCCACTTGACCTCTCGGTCACTTGAACACTCTCTTCAGGTAATCCTTGAACCATCCGTAGTCGTTCGGGCCCTTGTCGTAGTGCTCGGGCTTTGCATCGAGCCCGGCAAGCGCGCTCGGCAGCTCGGGCTCGATGCCGAGCAGGCGGGTGATTTCCTCGGGAAACTTGGCCGGGTGCGCGGTCTCGATTGATACGGCCAGGTCGGGCTGGTTGCCTTCGTTCAGGTAGCGCTCGAGCGCGGTCCAGCCAACTGCGCCGTGCGGCTCGAGCATCGTCTTGTACCGCCTCCAGGCATTGACAATGGCGGTCCGGGTCTCAGCGTCGTCCACGCTCGTCGCGTAGATGTCCCGCCGCATCGCTTCGAAATCAGGCGGGTGGATGACGTCGCCCCGCTCGTCCATCACGCCGTCGTAGAGCGCCACCAGGCGCGGCAGGTTGGAAGGATGCCCCACGTTCATCGCGTTGGAGATGCAGACCCGAGAAGGCTCGATTCTCTCGTAGACCTGGTCGCGCAGGAAGCGCGGGAACTCGTCGTTGGCATTGGTGGCGATGACAAACCGCCGCAAGGGCAGACCCATGCGCCAGGCGAGGAACCCGCCGCACATGTCGCCGAAGTTGCCCGAAGGAACCGAGAAGACCGCCGGCTCGCCGCGCTGCTGCAACCGGGCCCAGGCATAGAAGTAGTAAACCGCCTGGGGCAGTAGCCGGCCGATGTTGATGGAGTTGGCCGAGGAGAAACGGATGCTCTTCAGTTCCTGGTCGGCAAACGCACGCTTGACCAGGGCCTGGCAGTCGTCGAACTTGCCGTCGATGCCGATGACCGAAACATTGCCGCCGAGTGTCGTCATCTGCCTGCGCTGCCGGTCAGACACCTCTCTGACGGGGAAGAGCACAACCATCGAGATGCGGTCGACATTGTGGAATGCGTGGGACACGGCGCTGCCGGTGTCGCCCGATGTCGCGGTGAGGATGACGAGCTCGCCGCCCTGCGACTTGAGGAAGTAGCGCATCATCCGCGCCATCATCCGGGCCGCAAAGTCCTTGAAGCTCGCGGTTGGGCCCCGGTCAAGACGCATCAGATGGTTGTTGCCAAACACCTTTTCCAAGGGAACGTCGTAGTTGTAGCACTCGTGGCAGAGGCGAAGCAGTTCTTCGTCGGGAATCAGGCCCGTCGTGAAGCGACGCAGCACGGCAAAGGCGATTTCAGGATAGGGCTTGTCCTTGAAGCCGAGTATCTCCTCGCGCGAAATGCGGGGAATCTCGCGCGGCATGTAGAGACCCTTGTCCGGCGCCTGGCCGGTCAGAAGCGCGTCGCGCAGGTCAACGTCGCGGGATTTGAGGTTGGTGCTGTAGAAGAGCATGGTCACCTTTGTTCAGAGACCGAGGGGCGGAGTGACAGGGCCTTGATCAGCGCGTTCAGCATCAGCTCGACTTCATGGATGTTTCGTTGAAGAGAGCCGGCGTCATCAGAGCTTAGGCAGTGCAGGTCCTGGCAGAGGAGCAGTTGTGTTTCGAGTTCGCTGTTCGAGCCGTACGCAACTCGTGCTCCGCGCAGATACTCGGCTCGAGTCCCGCGACCGTAGCCTTCGGCGATATTGGACGGAACGGACACGGCTGCCCGGCGCATCTGTGAGGTCAGCCCGTATTCCTTTTCGGCCGGGTACGCCTTGGTGGCTCGATAGCCCTTCAGCGCGGGTTCCTTTCTCGGTCTCTCGTTCTCTTCCTACCTGCTCCCCGACAGCGCCTGTTCGAGGTCCTTGATGATGTCGTCCGGGTGTTCGGCGCCGACTGAGAGACGAATCAGGTCGGGCGGAATCGCGGCCAGCTTGCGGCCCTCTTCGCCCTGCTGCTGGTGGGTGGAGATAGCGGGGATAGTAGCCATGCTCTTGACCCGGCCCAGGTCGGTCGCGCGCCAGACCATCTGCAGACGGTCGAACGCCTCACGTGCCTTATGCGCACCGCCGCGGACCCGGAAAGACATCATGTGACCATAGCGGTTGACCGGCTTGCCGTAGCGTTCGTCGTGTTCGGCGTCAACCAGCCAGAGATACTTGCTCGCCACCTTGTGCAGTGGATGGGTCGGCAGACCGAGGTAATTGACCGCCATTATCGTCCCCTGACTTTCAAGCCAGCGGGCGACCTGCAGCGCGGTCTGGCTCCAATTGTCAACCCGGGCGCGGAGCGTACGCAGGTCGTTTATCGTCATCGCGGCCTGAAACGGATGCAGGCAGCCGCCGGTGTCACGCTGGGGCCAGAGCTTCAGGTACTGGGCAAAGTCGGCCTTCGCGTCGTCGCCCAGATGCC
>CAZQFS010000012.1:0-36430 GCA_964592755.1 uncultured bacterium
TGAATAGGGGCTGGACCTCTGGACCTCTGACAATCTGAACCTCTGACCGATGTGAAGTGATGAGTGATTAGGAATGAGTAAGACCGAGCGGAAGTAGTCTTATCTGAGAGTCTGGCAATCTGGGAATCCGAGTATCTGGGTTCTGGTTCTGTCCTTTGTGTCATTCCGAGCGGAGCGAGGAATCGCCGTGTTTGCCATGCAGACAAGGCGACCCCTCGCTGCGCTCGGGGTGACAGAAGGGCGCTTGAGGTGATAGAGGGCGCACGCGGTGACAAGAGGGCGCACGCGGTGACAGAAGGGGGTCGGAAGGACCATTCCCACTCTGTCATTCCGAGCGGAGCGAGGAATCGCCGATTCCTGAGAGCAGATGAAGCAGTACTGCGTCTACATACTCTGTAACCGCAACGGCACGCTCTACGTCGGGATGACGAATGACCTTGTTCGTCGCGTATACGAACACAAGCACAGACTGGTTCAGGGTTTCACGTGTCGGTACGGGATTGACCGGCTGGTATACTACGAGACCGGCGAAGATGTCCGCGCGGTAATCGCACGGGAGAAGGTAATCAAAGGCTGGCGCAGGTCCAAGAAGGTGGCGCTTGTCGAAAGAGCGAATCCGGCATGGTTGGACCTGAGCGCGGGGTGGTATGAGCAGGCTTTCTCTCCGGCGACCCCTCGCTGCGCTCGGGGTGACAGAAGGCGCTCGGGGTGACAGAAGGCGCTCGGGGTGACAAGAGGGCGCACGCGGTGACAGAAGGGGGTCGGAATGACCATTCCCACTCTGTCATTCCGAGCGGAGCGAGGAATCGCCGATTCCTGATGGCAGATGAGGCAGTACTGCGTCTGCATGAAGGGTGAGATGGTTGACCAGGTTCCCGGCGACTCCTCGGAGAGCCTCGGAGTGACACGGCGGAGACGTGGCGCAGGTTCAGTTTCAGGTCATCCAGTGGAGCTTCGACTTCGCGAGGTGGTTGCTTCGTCTCACGCTGGAGTTCCCGCAGCCGCTCCGCATGATAGTAATTACTATCATGGCTCGGAGCGGTCAGCATCTGGCTAACTGATTGCAAATCAGAGTGATAGCATCGAGAAGGGCGTCAAGACTCCCCGGTTCCCCAGACCGTGTTCCGAGGTTCAGGAAAGGCCCCGGTTGAGCGGGTCTCTACCCAGGCTCTGCTTCACGCCGCTCCGTGTGCGCTGGCTCGGGCTTTGCCTCGTGCGTCAGCCCGAGTCATGCCGCGCGGGACGGAGCGGGCATCAGCAGAAGCAGCGAGGTGAGCCGGTAGCGGAGCGGTTGCCCGGGCCGGTGTTTGCGACTCGGCGCTGACGACAGTCTTGCCTGTTATCGCCGCAATGCCCTCAGCTTGGGCTCGGGCACTTGACTCGCGAAGTCGGGCCACAGCGCCGGTTCGAGACCGCGGCCACAGGGGAGAAAGAGTCTCGTAACCGACTGGCGCAGGAGACCCGCGCGTCGGCGGCTAGCGCTGGACCACGAGTTTCTGCGTCGTCGAGCTCGTGCCGGCCTGAACCCGGAGCAGGTAAACACCAGGCCGCAAAGACCGAAGGTCGAGCAGGACCGACGAACTCTGAAGGCCAAACGACGACCGAAGCACGCACCGTCCCGCAGCGTCGAAGATGCTGATGCTGGGAGGTTGGCCCGAAGTGCCGGGCATTCCCGTCGTGTTCCAGCGCAGGGTGGCGAAGCCGGCTCGCAGAGGGTTCGGGAGAATCTCAAGAGCCCGGCTCACGGTCGCTGACCGCGCCTGAACTGCCGGTTGCGCGTGGGTCTGGGCTGGAGCGAGGTTCGGCGTGTAGACCCAGAACTCGCCGGTCTTGTTGCCTTTGAGCACGCCAAGTCCAGAGCTCATGCCGGCAATGGATGCGCCGGCCTTTATCTTGCGCCGGGCTCCGGAGGAGCCGAGCGTCGGGATGGTGTCGAGTTCAATCCAGGAGTCGCTGCCGGGCACGTATTTCCAGAACTCCTGGGTGTTGCCGCCTTTGAGCGCGAAGACCGAGCCGTGGAAGAAGGCTCCGGTGCCACCGTCTTTGGATTTCTTGTTCCGGCCGCTGCGGCCCATGAAGGGCATACCGGTGCGCGGCGCATGATGCCACGAGTCGCCGTCGGTGTCGTAGCAGAAGAACTCGTGGTACTTCGCCTTGTGGGCGTACGCGGTTCGCGTGCCGTCGTGAACCAGCCAGGACCCTTTGTCCCACTTGTCGGACAGGATGCGCGGGGCATCGGCCAGGGTGAACCAGGTGTCTTGAGCCGGGTCATAGCGGTAGAACTCGGACTTGATGCCTTTGAGCAGGTAGACCTGTCCGCCCTCCGGCTTCTCGACATAGACCATGCCGGCTCCGCCTTTGACTTTCCGGTTGCCCGTGCCGAGCGGAACGTCGCGCATCTGGAGCCAGGTGTCGGCGTCGATGTCGTATCGGTAGAAGCCACAGGTGTTGTTGCCCTTCACGGCGTAGATGAAGCCGGTGCCGGTGGCGCAGCCGGCTGCGCCTTTGCCGGGCTGTTTCTGCTCGCGGCCGAGCGGGATGGAGCTGCGGAGGACCCAGGTGTCGAGCAGCAGGCTGTAGGTGTAGAAGTCCGAGGTCTTGTTGCCCTTGGCCGCGTAGGCCCGGCCGCGGCTGAAGTCGTAGACCAGCCAGGCTCCGTCTTTGACCCGCCGGTTTGAGGGCGCATCAGGCATCGAGCTCATTTCGGTCCAGATTCCGGCCGGCGCGGTGAGAGTGAAGGTGTCGGACAGGAAGTTGTTGGCAGGAAAGGTATCGGCCACGCAGACAGTCGAGCACTTCACACCCCAGCGGCCGATGTTGGTTCCGGTGCTGCACCACGGGAACGAGACGACCGTGTCGCTCACCGGGGCAAGGCGCGAGACGAAGACCGATTCAGAATAGACCCGCGTGCCGGTCGGGTCTTCAAGGAACATGAAGGCCCGGAAGTCGGTCGGCATGGTGTAGAAGTTGCGGCAGCGAGCCCGGGGGGTGAGGCGCGAGTTGGTGTTTACGTACCCGGACGGCGCGACGATGGAGGTGACGCCGATGTCGCCCTGCCGGCCGCCGAAGTAGAAGCGTATGGCGCGGCCCGCAGAGAGCAGGTTGCCCATCGGCAACGCAATCGTGTCGCTGCCGAACAGGTAGCAGAGTCCGGTGCTGCCGGCCGACGCCTCGATGCCGATTGTGGCCGACATGCCGTATTCGACCGGCGCGTAGGAAGTCTGGACGTCGCGGTAGCGCATGACTATGTCGTTGCTGTTTTCGCAGAGCAGCACCTGGAACAAGAGCGACGAGTCGCCGCCGGCAACGATGCGGACGCTGTCGTAGGAGACGACCAGGGTGCAGTTGGGCGTGGTGCCGAATGTCTGGTATCGGACCCGGCCCGGCCCGATGCAGTCGAGGTCGTCCCAGAACGGATAGATGGCGTTGTTGGGCGCCCGCTCGTGGGGAATCGTGTCGTTGTCGATGCGCACGATGGCGGAGCCGAACACAAGGTAGCCGTTGGTGCCGACGTAGACCGAGGAGTAGAGCGAGTCGTAGAAGCCGAAGTTGAACCCGACCGGGATAGACGCGACCGCGTTGTCGTAGTCGTGAAAGACCACCGGGGTTCCGCTGGTGCTGATGTCACGCCATTCGTAGGTCGGGCCGGCCGTGGTGTCGGAGTCAAGCCAGCGCATGAATCCGGCGTCCGGGCCGCCGAAGAAGTGAGCCTGGTGCATGGCCGACTGCCGGCTGAGTCGGTCGTTGCCCGGCTGCTCATCGCCCGGCAGCCAGGTGCTGACGGTGACATTGCAGGTCTCTGGCGTCGTCGGCAGCCAGGGGTCGAAGTAGACCATCAGGCTGTTGCTCGCCGGAATCGTGGGGATTACGTACTCGTCGGCGTAGCGCACTGCTCCCCGCAGCCCCAAGATGGAGCAGCGCACCGGCACGTTCGCCTGCGGGTTGAGACCGTAGTTCCGAACCAGCGCCGACGGCGTGACGCTGACGCCGGTCCGGTTGTGACCTCGGGGAGTCAGAATGGCGTGGACGCCGACGTCATTGGCGGCCTGGGGCAAGAGCGAGAACCTGATGGCCCGGCCTGCGGCGAGCGCCTTTTCGTCCCAGGAGTAGAGGAGTCCGGTCTGGTTTGGTGCCAGGCTGGTGTCGCTTTCGATGCCGACGGTCGCGGTACCGCCTGAGTCACTGTACGGGTCGCTGCACAGGACATCCAGGTACTGCAAAGTGATGCTCGAATCGGCTTCGTCGAAGACGACCTCAAAGGTAACAGGGTCGGCCATGAAGTTGCAGGCGACGTCCTGCCAGATGATGGCGAACTTGCGGTTCGGGGCTGTGTCCACGGTCCGGGCGTAGATGTTGCCGAGGAAGAACTCGCCCACTGCCAGGTCGTCCCAGAACGCGAACACAGCGTTGTTCGGCAGGTTCGGTGAAGGTACCGATTCGTTCTCATAGGTGCTGGTGCCCGGATGGCTCCCGAAGGAAATCCAGCCGTTGGTGCAGACCCAAACGCTGTCGTAGACCTGGCCGTAGAAGCGGAACGGAAACGGCAGTTGCACCAGACCAACCGTGTCGTCACCGGCAATCGAGAGGCTCTCGGCGCCGACTGTATCAATCCAGGAGAAGGTCGGGCCGCCTGGTTCCTGGTCGTCTTTGAAGACGTAGCCGTAATCGTCCGGGCCTCCGGCCCGCAGCAACTGGGTGACCGGTCGTCGCGGACCGTGCGTGACTTTGGTCTTGGGTTTGAGGGCGACCCCAGTGGTCGCGGCCAGTATGAGAAACAGCGTGATGGTGATTACCCAACGTGACATCTTGTGCTCCTTCTGCTGATGGTTCAGCGCTTTGCCGTATCGACGACTCTTCAGGACGGGCAGCGGTCGACGGGCCTGTTATCTTAGCATGTAATTATACCCGGCCGCGGCCGGCCAGTCAACGAGCCGCTCGACCGAACCGGCTCCCTGGATGCAGGTGATTGCGCATGGCCGACATGACTTGCATTGGGACGTGGCTGTGCCTATCATCTGTCGAGGAGTCACACATGACCAATTCAGATTACCAACCGATCAGCGCGCCGCGCGGCCGCGAGTTGTCCTGCCGGGGCTGGCATCAGGAAGCGGCCCTGCGGATGCTCATGAATAACCTGGATGAGGCGGTGGCTGAGAACCCCAGGGAACTGGTCGTCTACGGCGGTACCGGCCGTGCGGCCCGGAACTGGGACTGCCTCCGTGCTCTGGTCAGCACACTTCAGTCCCTGGAGAACGACGAGACCATGCTTGTGCAGTCGGGCAAGCCGGTCGGGGTTTTCCGCACCTGGCCCCATGCCCCGCGCGTGCTGATTGCCAACTCCAACCTCGTGCCGCACTGGGCAACCAAACCCTGTTTTGATGAGCTGGAGCAGGCCGGGTTGATGATGTACGGCCAGATGACCGCGGGTTCCTGGATTTACATCGGGACCCAGGGTATCCTGCAAGGCACGTATGAGACGTTTGTCGCTGCCGGGGTGAAGCACTTCGGCTCCGGCGACCTTGCCGGGCGTCTGGTCGTCTCCGGCGGGCTCGGAGGGATGAGCGGGGCTCAGCCTCTGGCGGCGACCATGGCTGGCGCAGCCTATCTTGGCGCCGAGGTTGACCCTGCCCGCATCAGCCGGAGGATGGCGAGCAGGAAGCCGCGCTACCTTGACGAACGTATCGACGACCTGGACAAAGCCATCGACCGGGCGCTTGATATGCGCACAAAGAAGCAGGCGTGGTCCATCGCCTGGTGCGGTAACATCGTTGACTTGCTTGAGCGCCTGGTCAGCCGCAGGGTCGTGCCCGACCTCCTGACCGACCAGACCTCGGCCCATGACGAGCTGGCCGGGTACGTGCCGAACAGGATGTCTTTCGAGCAGGCGCTCAGGCTGCGCCGGTCTGACCCGGCTGCCTACTGCCAGGCTTCTTACCGCACGATGGCTGAACACGTCCGGCTGATGCTCCGGCTCCAGTCTATGGGCGCGGTGACCTTTGATTACGGCAACAACCTGCGGGGCAAGGCAGTTGAGGGCGGGTTTTTGCCCGAGGAGGAAATCAGGACTCCGGGCAGGGTTGGCTCGTGGAGATACCCTGGTTTTGTGCCCGCCTACATCCGTCCGCTATTCTGCCAGGGAAAAGGGCCGTTCCGCTGGGTTGCACTCTCAGGCGACCCGGAGGACATCGCGGAAACCGACCGCATCATCGCCCGGCTGTTTCCCGACAACCAGCCCCTGCTCAACTGGATAAAGAGAGCCGGCGAGGCGATACCTTTCCAGGGGTTACCGGCGCGCATCTGCTGGCTCGGGTACGGTGAGCGGGACCGGGCCGGACTTGCGTTCAACCAGGCGGTGCGCGAAGGCCGCATCAAGGCACCGGTGGTCATCGGCCGGGACCATCTTGACGCCGGGTCGGTGGCGTCGCCGAACCGTGAGACCGAGGCGATGCTGGACGGCTCCGACGCAGTGGCGGACTGGCCGCTTCTGAACGCGATGCTCAACGTCGCGTCCGGCGCGTCCTGGGTTTCCATCCACCACGGCGGCGGGGTCGGCATCGGCTACTCGATTCACGCCGGTCAGGTGATTGTCTGCGACGGCACGCCGGAGATGGATGAGCGGTTGCGGCGTGTGTTGACTAACGACCCGGGTACCGGCATCATGCGCCACGCCGATGCCGGGTACGAAGATGCGCAGACGGTTGCCCGCACGCGCGGGGTGAAGATACCCATGCAGGACTAGATGTCACGCCCGCTCTGCTTTCTGGTCTCTGCATTCTGTCTGGTGGTTTGTGTCTGTGGTCAGCTTAAGACACTGAGCCGCGCCGATGCGCTGTCGACCGACGAGAAGCTGGACTACCTGGTTCTCGCCAGCATCGCGCCCGAGGCCGGTGAGGACTATCTCATGACCAGCACGCGCCCGGGCCGGGCCGACTACCTGAAGTGGTACTGGAGCCAGCCCCCGTACGCGTCCGACCAAGGCGTTCGTACCTTCTACCACGAACGCGCCGCCCAGGCCCAGACATTCTTCGGCCAGCTCGACCTGTTTGGTGACGACCGGGTCCGCACCTATATTCGCCATGGCCCGGCACGGCGCGAGTCTTTCGAGCCCCGGACCACACGCACCGAATCGCTCACTATCATGGTGCCGGCGGCGGAAATCTGGACCTATGACAGCCTGGGCCTGCAGTTCGACTTTGTGAAGACCGGAGTGGCATACAAGCTGGTGGGCCAGTCGGAGTTCGGGCCGCGCGTCACCATGCCGGCCCTGGAGCCGGTTGACCTGGGCCGGGCTGCTCCCAGACCCGCGCCGGATGCACGGCCGCTGGGGCTGGCGGTGGCACTCGGAAGACTGGGCCAGGAGGCTGATTCGGTTCATGTCGAACTGCACTACGGCATTCCTCGGGCTGAGCTCTATCGAGCGTTTGGCGGCTCGCAGCCGCTGGTCTACATCAAAGTCGATCTCCTGCCGCGTAACAGGAGCAAGGCCGAGACGGTTGTCGCGTGGGTCAGCACGAATGTGTCGGGCGACACATCTGGGCTGGCGGTCGGTCGTGAGGCACTGGTCCTGCCGGTTGATGTCTACTCGGTCAGGGTCCTTGGCGTTACGGCCGACGGCAGAGTCGCATCGGTGGTGAACCGGGAGCTGAATCTGCTTGACTATGTGCGCCGGGCCCAGCCCTCGTCGGATATCATCTTTCTCGCCATTGCCGATTCTGCGTTTCAGAGCCCGCAGTTTGTCGGGTTCGGCTGGCCGCGGCTGGTGCCGCTGGTTGAACCGAGCCTGGTTGCGGGCCAGACGTGCTATGTTCTGTACCAGCTCTACAACCTTGGTCTGGATTCTGCGGGCAGTCACCGACTCGAAGTCGACTATGACTTTGTCAGTGAGTCGAGTCGTCAGCTTGCGTATGCTGCCACTCCCGCACGGTTCGTGTCCGGGCCGGGCAGGACCGCGACTGTGGTCGAACGCCTGCACACCATGAACCTGCGGCCGGGCAGCTACCTGATTGTCGCGCGGACCCGGGACCTCGCGTCAGGCCGGCGCGTTTCGCTCACGACAAGACTCAGGATACTGCCGCATTGAGAGGTTCGGGTCATGTCCCTTTGAGCGCCCCCAGGGCAAGGGCCGCGCCAACGGTCACCACGGTCCGCCATTCGCCCAGCGCCCAGCGCATCCGCCATGCTGCTCTCACAGTCTGAGGCTTTGTGCCTGTGGCCTGAAGTTCCTTTGTCTCGGTGCGGGCAATCAGCCAGTATTCGATAATGAAGAGCGTGGCGATGACGACCCGCAGCCACCAGGGCGGGGCAAGAGACACGAGCACACCGGCAACCAGCAGACCGTTGCCCAGGTAAAGCGGATGTGCTGTCAGGCGATACGGCCCGCTCTGCACCGGCTCGACGATAAGAATCTCACGACCCCGGCCATGCGGCCCGATGAAGCCTGCTGCCCAACACCTGAGCCCGAGTCCGAGCAGGACCGCAGGCAGGCCCAGAAGCAGTGAGGTTCGTGAGCACTCGCTGAGCGCGAGCACAGCCAGATACCCGAGAACGCCCAGCAACTCGCGCCAGCGATAGAGCCAGCGGCCAAGCGCCAGCAAGACCGGCTCAGCGGAACCGGCGGATAATGCGCCGGGTCCGGTCAAGTCCTTCCTCGTATCCCTGTCCGCTCAGGGTGCGTTCAGCCGCAGACTCGACGTCAGGGTCCTCGTCCGAGACCTTGCGGGCAATCGCGTCAAGGCCACGTGCGTCGCCAATCTGGCGCAGGCCGTGAATCGCGGCGATGCGCACGTCCTCGTCACGGTCGTCGAGCAGCCGGATGAGCGGGTCCACGGCTGAGCGGTCGCCAAGCCGGCCCAGTCCACGCGCCGCACCGGCACGCACGGAAGGCCTGGACGAGCGCGTCAGGCGGATGAACTCCTCAACGGCAGGGTGTCCGAGACTGAGCAGAGCTCGTGCCCCGGCATCGGCAACGTCCTCGGTTTTCTCCTGCTCGTAGAAGTCGGCCAAAGGCCGGGCCGCGCGGCGGTCGCCAATCCTGCCCAGGGAACGGGCTGCCTCTTTGCGCACGTCTGGAACCGAGTCCTTGAGCATTCCTGAGAGTTTCGCGACCGCGGCCGTGTCTTTCGCTTCTGCCAGGGCACGGGCTGCGCCAATCCGGACCTCGGGTGACGGGTCGTCAAGCTGAGCGCGCAGCTTCGCCGTCCGGCTGCCGCACGCAGTGATGAGCAAGAGGGCAGACGCGAACAGCATGAAGCGAGGCATCGTTCTAATCCTATCTCCTGAAGACTGGTTGGTCAACAGGCCGTGCGGTCTGTAACGACGGGAGAGGCGCAAGGCCTCTCCCGTCGCATGAGCTTGGGCCGGGTCAGTCTGCGGGCTTGACCGTATAGGGAAAGAACCAGCCGTTGAAGTCGTAGGGCTGGTCCGGGGTCGAAAGGGTGGTCGTGGTTATTAGGTCGAAGATGGCGAACTTGAACCCGGAGACGAGCTGGGCACGCCAGGTTCCCTGGAAGATGCCGTTACTCTGGTCGGTGAACTCCAGCCGTAAGTAGAACGGCCATACCAGAACGAACGTGTGCAGGAACGCACGGCCGTTCGTGGCATTGGTGTACAGGGTGACGGTGAGGCTTTCGGCCGGGGTGAACGAAACCAGGCTGTCCAACCGGAAGAAGCTCTCGAGCGGGTCGCGCAGGACGATGTTCCTGAGTGCGCCGGCGATGCGGATACTGTCGATATTGACTGTCTGGGCCGAGTCAGACCGGCCGGTGGCAAGCGAGACGCGCTTCAGCCGCCAGCCGCGGTCGGTCTCGGAAACCTGCCCTTCGCGGGTGAAGATGGCGCAGAGCTTGACTGTCTCGACCACGTTCTTGACCCAGCGTACCGCGGTCGACTCTGATGTCCGCGCCCAGATGAACAGGTCGCCGTAGTTGTGCTGGGACCATTCGACCCAGCCAGAGTCGCCCACCACTTCTACTTTGAGTCCGGGCGCGGAGTCGTGGGTCTGGGCACCACGCCACCAGAAGACCACGGTCGTATCGTCGAGCAGGCTGCCGGTCGAATCTCCTTTGGTGCCGGCAGGGAAATGGGTTGTGTCGGAGCGCACCAGGGATTCGAGCGCAGCCTTGTCTTTGGCGATGTCCTGCTTCTTGCAGGCCAGGCCGACTACCAGAGTCGCGGCCAAGAGCAGGACCAGTACAGGAGTCTTCGTCATCTGACGTTCCTTTCTTCTATATGCTTGCGGACATTGATGGGCCATCGCGCTGCACGGTTCGTGCCCGACCAGGCGTTCTGCTGTCTGGTGATAAGATACGACCGGCCAATTGGTTGCAGTTCGGGCCACCGGCGCGGCTGGAATTGGGCCTGGGTGCGTGTGCAGCAGAGGCACGGAGTGTGCAACTATGGCTCCAGAACCACCTTGCGAGTTATGCTGCCCTGATTCGATTCAAGGCGCAGGAAGAACGTGCCGGCGCCGAGAGCATGAGCATTGAGACAGAACTGCTTTCCGGCCCGGGCCGGGGTCGTGATGAGCACTCGGCCGAGCGCGTCGCAGAGCAAAAAAGACCCGTCCTGGTTCGTGGTGCCGTGGAGCAGACCACGGGCAGGAGATGATACAGAAAGCCGAGGAGGCAGAGTCTGTTCGTTTCTGCCGGCGTTGATGCCAACAGCCGTGTCGCCGACGGCAAACGGGCGGTGGGTTACGGTCGAGCGCGTGGCCCCTGGCCCGGACACGGTGTAGCGCAGGAAGCAGTCGGGCGACGTGACGCCTGTCGGTACGGTCCACTGGTAACGGCCATTGTTGCGCAGGCTGTCGGCCACGAGCTGCCAGGGGCCACTTGAACCCTGAGTTGAGAGATCAAGCGTGACACGGGTTGACTCGGCCGCCGGAGCCGAGCTCCACCAGTCCACGAACTGAACCGAGCCGTTCTTGAACTTCTCGCCGCCACGCGGGAAGACCGCGAAGATACCCAAGCTCTCTGCCGGGCTGGTCTCGCGAAACGCGTGCGCGTAGTTGCGGTCGTTGGGCCAGTTTCCTTCGCGGGTGACCATCACCATGTCTGGCAGGCCGTTGTGGTCAATGTCGGCTCCGACCCGGAAGGCGGAGTAGCTGTTGGGTCGGTTCAGGGCAATCTCCGCGGCCTCGGTCCAGTTGCCGGAGCCGTCACCGGCGTAGATGCGCACCAGGCCGCGCCGCAGTCCGCACAGGTCAATGAAACCGTCCGCGTTCATGTCGCAGAGTTGGGTCGCGTAGAAGCTGTCCGCAACCGGCAGCGTGCCGGAGCGGCTCTGCCAGCGGTGGCTCAAGTCGTCCCAGACCCAGACCTCAAGTCCACCGCTTGCGTTGACGAAGGCGACGTCGCAGCCGCCGTCGTTGTCGACGTCGCCGACCGACAGACCAGCCAGACCGTAGCTTGAGCTGGGCAGGCCGGTATCGCACGAGACCATTCCGCCTGCGCCGTCGCCGAACCAGACGCTGCCGTAGCCGTGCGCGGCAATCATGTCGGCGTTGCCGTCGTGGTTGACGTCACGGAAATAGAACTCCATCCGGCTGTTGCCACCGCTGAAGCCAAAGGTCCGGCGCCAGGCTCCGTTGCCGAGATTCGAGTAGACGTGAATCCCGTCGTCCGCGCCAAAGGAGATCGAGCCGATGTCGAGGTCGCCGTCGTTGTCCAGGTCGGCGAAGTCGGTCGAGAACATGCCCCAGTTCTGGCCCTCCTGGGCAAGGCTGTCATCCCACGGAATCCACATCCGGCCGGTACCGTCGCCGAGCGCGACTTCGAGCAACTGGTCGCCAAGGTCTGTCGACGAGTAGTTGTGGTGCATGCCGTAGCCAATGTCCCAGAGTCCGTCACCGTTCACGTCGCCGACCGCGATTCCGCCGTAGCCGAAGTCGCCGTACTGGTACACGTTCCAGTTGCCGTGTCCGTCGCCAAACCAGACCGTGACGCCATGCTCGTCGGTGTTGATGTACGGGCTGCCATGGTCGCCAATCATCAAGAGGTCCGGGTTGCCGTCGTTATCAAGGTCGGCGAACTCGAGCTCGGTCCGGCCGCCTTCCATCGCTGGCGTGCCGAGGCCGTTGGAGCACTCGACGTATTGCAGCAGTGGTGCGCCGGTCATGACCAGGGCAAGCAGGGCAAGACACTCGGTCATACTCACCTCCCAGCCGGCAGTTTGAACAGAGCCCAGACCGGCGCGTGGTCAGAACGTGGGTACCCGGCAACGCGCTCAGAGTGCCAGTACACATCGCCTTCGAGCAGGTGGCTTTCAACGCCGGCGGCCACCAGCCCGAGCGATAACTGCTGGCTGACCAATATGCCGTCAATCATCTGGCGTCGGCCCCGGCGCACATAGGAGAACGCCCGCTCAACAGGTACATGCCGGGCGACCGAGAACAGCCGCCGCCGTTCCATGAACTCCAGACTGCCGAGCTCGTCCTCGTCCAGGGCACAGAGGGCAGTGAGAGCAGGAGAGTCAGGGCCGTCATTGAAGTCGCCGAGCAGGGCGAAGTGGTCCGCGGCTCCGGCCTCGACCGCGTCGTCGAGCAGGCAGCGCAGGCCGGCTGCCTCGAGGACGCGCTTGGTCGTCGCCAGTGCCCGTCCCAGCACACGCGAATGCCGGAACCCGAGGTCTTGGGGCAGCTCGTCGGTCTCGGCCCGTTGGGACTTCAGATGCACGGCCGCACAGAAAAGCGTCTCGCCATTGGCCAGGCTGAGCACAAACCATGGCACCGGCCGGCGAAATTGCAGGGTCACGGGCGTGGCCGCCTCGGGCAGAATCGCGGTGAAGTCATGCCACTGCCCCTGCTGCTGCACAGGCAGGCGAGAGAGGAACCCGGTCTGGATGAGGCGGTACTTCTGAGGCGGGTCAGAGAGTGCGCGGAACGAGTATGTGCCGAGCCGGTCGGCCAGCTCGGCAAAGCTCTCCGACTCGCGTATCTCGTTGACCACCACGATGTCGGCGTCGAGTCGGGTCAGGACGTCGGTCAGGTACGCGAGTTTTGACTCGTAGGTTGCCGGGTCAGGGTTGTCGGCCCGGCCGAGGTTGTGGACGTTGAACGTCGCCAGCCGGAACCGGGTACCGGTCGTCATTCGGTCGTCGGTCATGCGCCTTCGTTTCTAGACAAGGTCCGCTACCTTCTCGATCAGATAGCTCGAGCCGACCTTGGAGTACTGGTACAATTCGGTGTTGTGGAATCCCTGACACAGGCCCGTCATCTGCGGTGCGTATCCCTTGGGAAAGTGGAGATGGAGCTTGGTTTTCAGCTTGAGAAAGCCGACCCACTCGGGCTGCTCGTCGGCACTGACCGTGGTCTCAGTCTCAACCTCAGCCACGAGCACTAGCTGAGTGGTTCGTTGGTCCAGGACGACGATGTCCGGGTGCATTTCCTCACGCTCGCGGGTGAAAACCGCTTTGGTCTTGGTCGGGTGATTGACGTAGGTGATGAGATTGGGATGGGCCTGACTCGGGTAATTGTACAGCTCCTTCCGCAGAACGCGGATGATGTGGTCGTGCAAGGTCTGCTCGTCAATGTCTCGGGTCGTCATGATGCCTCCTCAGGCGTGCAGTCCGGCGGGCGCGCGAGCATCTTGGGGAGAGTCTCGGCCTGCTGGATACATGCGCTATAGTAAGTAACACGATTTGCCGCCTTTGTCAAGCACTGCCGCAGGTTGGTGGAGGCGGCGGCCGCTGCCCGAAGCCGGGGGAGACATGCTCACGCCGACTCAATCGATTCGCTGTCGCAGGCCTAATCCATTGTCCGACCGCAGGATAGAACCAGATGCGTCCAGCAGAGGCTTGAGCAATGGGAACGTTCACATCCCGGCGGCAGGTGTCCATCGACAGGGATGTCAGAGACTTAGGTCGCATTCGGTCGGCTTCTTCTGCTGGAACAGGGGTTGCACATCCTCAGGCACTGGGGTAAAAAAAGGGTTGGCTGCGTGGGTGTTCCCGGCTTACAAACGGCACTCTGCGGTCAGCCTTAGTTGAGGGTATCTTAAACAACCTACGTTTTGGGGGTGTACAGTGTTTGCAGAGTTGCTTACCGTGGACCGTACTGAACCGATACAGGAGCTGCTCAGTTCCTATCCTCACAAGCCTTTCGGCTGGGCAATGAACAGCGAGGACAACGAGAGCCTGGTAGAGTACCTGAGGAGTCAGATTGCCCATGACATCGAGTCCGGCGGCATGGTGAAGACGTACTATCTCGGCGGCAAGGTCGTCGGGTTGTGCGCCACCTGTCCGGATGGCTGGGCATCACAGGAGCTGCGTCGGCGCGCGCACCGCGTCACCCAGCTCATGGCCCTGGGCAAGACCGAGGCGCAACTCCTCATCAAGACGCTGCTGCTCAACGAGGCGCTCCGTGACTTGACGGGCGCAAGCTGTCTTGTCGCGCACGTTCCCTACTCCGACCTCACCAGCATCAACGCACTCGAACGCGCCGGCTTTGTTGCGACTCAGACTTCGCTGGTTCTGGCTCGCGACCTGGAGAACGCAGAGGCCGACACGACCGCCGACTCCGGCTACGACATCGCCACCGTCAACGACGACGATTTCGACCGCGTGCTGCGTCAGGCCTGCATGGAGATCCCGGACGGGTTCCTCGGCTGGGACTCAGGCCTGCCTCAGGGCACGGTGACGAGAATCCACAACGACTGGCTTCGTTCGTACGCGCACGAGAAGAACCTGAAAGTGGCGTCGGACCATGGACGTCCGGTCGGGCTGCTCGCCGAGCGGGTTCAGACCGACACGACGCCGGCGCTCGGGTTCAGCGTCGGGGCGATTGACCTGGTCGCGACGGTCGCGGAGTATCGCAACAATGGCGTGGCTGGTCGCCTCGTCATGGATACGCTCCGCGGCTTCAAGGCCGACGGGGTCCGGCTGGCGGAGCTGAAGGTTCACTCCGCCTTCACGCCGGCCGCGGCGGCATTCCAGGCGAACGGGTTCGCCCCGGTCGGCAGCACCGTAACCATGACGAACTGGAGGCACTAACGAATACCTGCACCGAGAGAGAAGCCCGGACCGGCCTCGCGGGAGCGCCGGCCCGGGTTGTCTCGGCAGCAGGGGACTTACCGAAGCGAGGAAGCTATGAACACTGCAACCGTCCGTGTCCTGGTCAGCGTCCTGCTCGCGCTCGGCGCGTGCGGTGCGGCTAGCGCCCAGCAGCCTGACGACGCATCGCTCGCGGTCCGCGCCGCGGTCTGGGGTCAGGTGGTGCGACCGGGACAGTATCTGCTCCGAGGAACTCCGGACCTGTTTGAGCTGATATCCCAGGCCGGAGGGCCGACCGCCAGTGCCGACCTCTCCCGGATTCTCCTTATCCGCGAGCGAGACCGGACCCGCCGGCGCGTCAACCTCGACCGGGTCGCCGCGTCAGGCGAACCCTTCTTCGTTGCCCCGGGTGACGTGGTGGTCGTGCCCGAGTCAGGCTGGAGCCGATTTACCCGCAACCTGCCGGTGGTCTCCACCCTGGTGGTTGTTGCGAATCTGATTGTGACCGTTACCCTGATGGCAGGCAAGTAGGCGAAGGTGACAACAAAGACGACTGCCAGCGAGGTCGCTGAGACCAGTCTCAGCGTGGCCGGGCCTGAACCGGCTTCGCTGCCCAGGACCGCGCCGACGATTCTCGTTGTGGACGATGAGACCGGATTTGCGGATACCCTGGCCGACATCCTCGGCTCGCGCGGCTATCGCACGGTCAAAGCAGGCAACGGGCGCGAGGCGACGCATCTGGTCCAGCAGGTTCACATCGACCTGGCGCTGGTTGACCTCAAACTCCCGGACATCTCCGGCACCGAAGTCCTGGCCCGGATTCGGGACACGTCACCCGGTACCGAGGTCATCATCCTCACCGGCCACGCCTCGCTCGACACGGCACTGCGTGCCCTCAATCTTGGCGCGTCCGGTTACCTCGAGAAGCCTTACGACATCGACCGGCTGTTCCTAACCATCGAGCGGACGCTGGCGAGCCGTGCGCGTCGCACTGCCACCAGCCCGGCGACCGAACTGGGGCGATTGCTTGACGCGTCGCCCGTGCCGGTGTTTTCATTTGAGACGGCAACCGGGATTATTACTGCGGCCAGTGCAGCGTTCGACCGGCTGTTCCAGGATTCAGTCGATGACGAGCGGTTCGGACCGCGGCCGACGCTCAGGCAGATCTTTGCCCATGCCGACCCAGACGAGGTCACGGCTCACCTTGCCCGTCTCGAGCGCTTCGGCCGTGCCGGAACCGACCTGCCGCTGCGTGGCCGCGAGGGAACCGCTGCCTGGTTTGAGTTCGTCTCGCACACCATCGACACGAAGCCCGGTTTGGCACTTGGCGTACTGGTTGACATCACGGCCCGGCGTCAGGCCGAAGCCGAGTCCCGTCGCGGCCGGCAGTACTTCGAGGCGGTTTTCGACAATCTGGCCGCGGGCGTGGCCTTGATTGACTCGAGCTACACGATTGAGCGGGTCAATGCGGCCTTTGCCCGATTCTATCGGAAGACGGCCGCAGAGCTCGTCGGCCGGAAGTGCTATGAGGTGATTCACTCCAATCGGACACCGTGTCAGCTCCATGGTGATGTCTGTCCGATGTACAACTGCCTGGCGCTCGGGATAACGACCCGGGTCCAGCACCGGCACGTTGATGCCGAGGGCAAAGTCCGCTACCAGGAGACGACGATGACTCCGCTGCGCGACGAGGAAGGCACGGTTGTCTCGTTCGCTGCGGTTTACGCCGACTTCACCGAAATCAAGCTCGCGCAGGAGGAGTCTGAGGCGAAGTCGAAAGAGCTTGAGCAGTTGAACCAGGAACTTGCGGCCCAGAGCAGTCAGCTTACCGCCCAGGCCGAGGAGCTGGAAAAGGCCAATACCGAGCTTGTTCGCCTGACCGCGGCCAAGGACGACTTCGTCTCGATGGTCTCACATGAGCTGCGGACGCCGCTCACCGCAATCAGTGAGGGCATCAATCTGGTGGCCGACGGTTCACTCGGCCAGGTCAGCGAGCAGCAGCGCCGGTTTCTTGGCCTTGCCCACCGCAACTGCATCCGGCTGACCGAGTTGATTAACGACCTGCTCGACCTTTCCAAGATTGAGGCCGGCCGCATGGACGTGAGGCCGGTTCGTTTCGACCTCGCCCATATGCTCCAGGAACTCGTTGAGACCTTTGCCGTCTCGGCCCGGGAGAAGAGACTCGCCATTTCCGCCTCGGGCAGCGACCAGCCGCACTGCGTCTATGCCGATGAGAGGATGACCCGCCGCGTGCTCAACAACCTGCTGAGCAATGCTCTCAAGTTCACCGACTCAGGTGAGGTTCGTATCCGTATCGAGGCCAAGACCGACCACGTGCTGGTCAGCATTGCCGACTCAGGCATCGGTATCCCGGCGTCCGAACAGAAGCGGATGTTCGAGAAGTTTCATCAGGTCCAGCGTGCCGACCGGGGCCGGCCGGCCGGAACCGGGCTCGGGCTGGCGCTGACCAAGGAGATGGTCGAGATGAACGGGGGCAGGATATGGTTTGAAAGCCAGGAGAGCGTCGGCACGACATTCTTCTTCACCCTGCCGTTCGATTCGGACATTGCCCGGGTGTCGGTGCTGCTTAGTCGTCGTACGGCGGCTGCGGTTCAACCCAGGGTCAGGACCGCGATGCTCGTGGCGCTGCTTGACGGCGCAGAGCTGCGCCGAGACCGTGGCGCTGACGCACTGGCCCAGGCGGCTGACGCCATTGACAGTCTGTTGAACTCGTGTCATCTGGGCATCCTGACCCGCCAGCACCTGCCCGAGAGCGGCAGCGTCCTGTTGCTGCTGGAGGGAACCGAGTCGGAACTGGTGGCCCAGGAGCAGGCCCTGCGGGACAAGCTCAGGGGAGCGACATTTGTTCTCGGTGGGGAGGTTGCCCGGGTGCGTGTCGGGGCCAGTTCCTGCCGTCTGAACGGCGTGGTCGAGCCGCGTGTACTTCTGGAGGCTTTGTGCAAGGAGGTGACTGATGTCTGCTGACCGCCGGGCCCGGATACTGCTCGCCGACGATGAGCAGGACGTCGCCGCAGTTGCCCGGATGCGGCTTGAGGTGAACGGCTACGAGGTCGTGACCGCGGCTGACGGAGCAGAGGCCATAGCCCGGTTCGACTCGTGCCGCCCGGACCTCGTGCTGCTTGACCTGCGCATGCCCAAGCTTGACGGCTATCAGGTCTGCCAGGTGCTCAAGTCCGACCCGGCCACCCGGGCGGTGCCGGTAATCATCTTTTCCGCCTCCAGCTCACAGGCGCTGGCGCTCGAGCGCAAGTGCCTCGAACTCGGGGCGGATGACTTTGTCCGCAAGCCCTACACCTCGGAAGACCTGCTTGCCAAGGTCAGGCTTCATCTGAAGCCGCGAACCAGCGAGGTGATGTCGTGAGCCAACAGAACGGCCATCGCACGGTACTTGTAGTTGATGATGAAGAGGACATCCGGATGGTGCTTGAGGCCCGCCTTGCCGCGGCCGGCTTCCGGGTGCAGACCGCGGCCAACGGCATGGAGGCGCTGAGTCAGATACGCTCGAGCCCGCCGGACCTCATCGTCCTCGACCTGATGCTGCCGGGCATTGACGGGTTCGGCATCTGCGGCATGGTCAAGCGCGACCAGCGATTCAGCCGGATACCGATTATCATGCTCACCGCCCGGGTTCAGCCCAACGACCACAAGACCTCGGTCAAGCTCGGGGCCGACGCCTACATGACCAAGCCGTTCCGGGCCGAGGAGCTCATCGGCCGCATCCGGGAGCTGCTCGACCTTCCGGCAGTGGTTAAGGAGGAGCCGGCGCGCGCGGTCAATGGCGCACCGCTGGCGGAGCCGGCATGAACGAACTGCAACTCAGCCGCATCCTGCGCCGCCATGCGGGAGTGGACGAGCCGTCACTGGCCGACCTGAACCACGAGGCGGTCAAGACCGATAGTACTCTGGAACAGGTTGTCCTGCGGCGCAAACTCGCGACGCGCGACCAGCTCTACGAGTATTTCGCCCGAGAGCTGAACGTGCCTTTCATCGACCTTGCCAATTTCATGGTTGACCCGGAACTGCTGGCGCTTGTTCCGCTCGAGACCGCGCGCCGGCTGCGGGCGGTCCCGCTGTTCCAGGTGGACAACAGCCTGACCGTTGCCATGGCCGGCCCGGACGACATCGGCGCGCTCGATGAGCTGCGCCGTCTGGTCAGCATGGAAGTCAACCCGGTGCTGGCCGACCCCGCAGCGATTGACGAAGTACTGAACCGGCAATGCTCCGGTGAACACGGGGCGGTGATGGAATGTGCGCTGACCGAACTGGAGGCAGACGAGGCGCTGCACTTCATTGAGACGGAAGAGGCCGATAAGACCCTCGAGCAGCTTGCCAGCGAAGCGCCGGTGGTGCGGCTGGTCAGCTCGATGCTCGAGCAGGCTGCCCATGAGCGCGCGTCGGATGTTCACGTCGAACCGGACGAAGACAAACTGAGGGTACGGATGCGCGTGGACGGCATCCTGCGTGAGACTGGCAACTGGCCGGTCAAGCTCCACGCCGCGGTCGTCTCGCGCATCAAGATTCTCGCCGGCATGGACATCTCGGACAAGCGCCGGCCCCAGGATGGTCGGTTTGAGGTAACCTTCGGCAACCGTCAGATTGACACCCGCGTCTCGACGTTTCCCACCGTCTACGGTGAGAACGTGGTAATCCGGCTTTTGGACAAGGCGGGCCGACAGCTCGGCCTGGCCGAAATCGGTCTTGTTCCCGAGATGCTGAGTCGGTTCGAGACCGTGTTCCGGCAGCCGCACGGCATCATTCTTGTCACCGGTCCGACCGGCTCGGGCAAGACCACGACGCTCTACTCGGTCCTGGCCGCACTTAATTCACCGGAGAAGAACATCGTCACGCTGGAGGACCCGGTCGAGTATCGGCTGCCCTATGTACGCCAGTGCCAGGTCAACCCGAAGGCCGGAGTGACGTTCGCCGGCGGCCTGCGTGCCATCCTGCGTCAGGACCCGGATATCATTCTTGTGGGAGAAATCCGTGACAGTGAGACCGCCGAGATCGCGTTCCAGTCGGCCCTGACCGGCCATCTGGTGCTCTCCACGCTCCATACCAACGACGCGGCCAGCGCGCTCACCCGGATGGTTGACATGCAGGTCGAGCCGTTCCTCATATCGTCGAGCGTCATCGGGATTCTTGCCCAGCGCCTCGTGCGTCAGGTCTGCGACCGCTGCACCGAGACCTATGTGCCGAATGAGGCGGTGCTCCGGCGTCTGGGCATCGAACCGGGCACGAGGTTCAGGCACGGTCGTGGGTGCCCGGCCTGTGGTGAGCGCGGGTTTCGCGGCCGTACCGGCATCTATGAGCTCCTGCTCATGTCGCCGGAAGTCCAGAGCATGGTCATGGAGCGCCGCTCGGCCGAGGAAATCAAGGCGCGGGCCCTGGCTCAGGGCATGGTGGCGATGCGCGACGACGCACTGGCCAAAGCCTTCTCCGGCATCACCACGCCTGAAGAAGTCCTCCGCGTCACCCAGGACAGCCGCTAGCGTCTGGTCCGGGCGCACGCGGGCTTGATTCTCGGGCAACTTGGGCTAACCTATCTGTCCTGTGAACCCAGCGACTGTGCTTGCCATCGGCGGCAACTCGCTCGTCCGCTCCGAGGACGGCAGTTCCTTTGCCGCCCAGTTGGCGACCGTAGGCGAGACGTGTCGGCACATTGCCGACCTCGTGGTCCGGGGCAACCGGGTCGTCGTGACCCACGGCAACGGTCCCCAGGTCGGCTTTGCCCTTATCCGCTCCCACCTGGCACGCAACCGGCTGCCCGAGATTCCGCTCGATGCCTGCAACGCCCAGACCCAGGCGGAAATCGGCTACATGATTCAGCAGTCGCTGGGCAACGAACTGAGCCGCCGGGGCGTCAGAACAAGAGTGGTAACCGTCGTCACCCAGGTTGCGGTGAGTGCTCAGGACCCGGCCTTTGCGTCTCCTTCCAAGCCGGTCGGTCCGTTCTACACCAAGGCCGAGGCGGCACGGTTGGAGAAAGAGCTGGGCTGGACCGTGCGCGAAGACGCGGGCCGGGGGTTCCGCCGGCTGGTTCCTTCACCGCGGCCGGTCGCCGTGCTCGAGCTGGCCCAGATTGCCTGCCTGCTTGAGTCCGGCGCGGTGGTCATCGCCTGCGGCGGCGGTGGCATACCGGTTATCCAGCAGGACGGCGTCTGCTCGGGCGTGGCCGCGGTCATCGACAAGGACCTTGCCTCCAGCCTGCTCGCGGCCCTGCTTGGGGCTCGCCGGCTGGTCGTCTCGACTGCGGTGGAGCATGTCTTCCTTAACTACGGCCTGCCCGACCAGCGGCCGCTGCGCGAGGTCCGCGCGGCCGAACTTGCGGCCCATCGCGACGCAGGCCAGTTTCCTGCGGGCAGCATGGGTCCCAAGATAGAAGCGGCGCTCGACTTCCTCGGCCGTGGGGGCAAGGAGGTCATCATCACCGACCCTGAGCATCTCACGGCCGCACTCCGACACGAAGCCGGCACGCGCATCCTGCCATGAGCCGTCATTCGCTGCTCCTTCTGGCTCTGGCCGCGACCGTGTGCGCCCAATCGATGGTGTTGATACCGATGGACCTGACCCAGACCGACCATCTCAAAGCCTACGGCATTGCCTATCGCCTGCTTCAGCGCGGGCAGAAGGTCGAGTGGCTGCTGAACTACCGGGGCGGCTCGTTTCTATTCCCGGCTGAGGCGCAGGCCTTGAAGGAGTGCCGGCTCAACGGTGTTGCGGTGCTTGCGGTCGGGCCGTCTGAGGTCGTCGCCATCAGGACGACCATTGAGCAGAGCAACATGCAGTCGGTCATGCTGGAACGGCCGACCCGGCTTGCGGTCTATGCCCCGCCGACCGCGGACCCGTGGGACGACGCGGTCCGGCTCGCGCTCGATTATGCCGGTATCAAGTACGACCTGGTCTGGGACCATGACGTCATCGCGGGCAAGCTCTCGCAGTACGACTGGCTTCACCTGCATCACGAGGACTTCACCGGTCAGTACGGCAGGTTCTATGCCGGGTATCGCCAGGAGCCGTGGTACCAGAAAGAAGTCGCCATCAACATCAAGTCTGCGGCCGAGCTGGGGGTTGCCAAAGTCAGCAAGCTCAAGCTGGCGGTGGTGGAACTGGTGCGCAAGTACGTTGCCGACGGCGGTATGCTCTTTGCCATGTGCTCGGCAACCGACACGCCCGACATCGCGTGGGCGGCCCGCAATACCGACATCTGTGATGCGCTGTTTGACGGCGACGGCATCGACCCGGCATACGCGAGCAAGCTCGACTACTCAGGCTGCCTTGCGTTCGAAGGCTTCACGGTCATCACCGACCCTCTGGTCTACGAGCATTCCGACATTGATACCTATATCGAAGCCACGGCCCGGGGTCAGGACGTCTACTTCTCGCTCTTCGACTTCTCGGCCAAGTATGATCCGGTGCCGTGCATGCTGGTTCAGGACCATGTCGGCCTGGTCAAGGAGTTCCTGGGTCAGAACTGCGGCTTCCGTCGCACGAGAATCAAGAAGGACGTGCTCATCATGGGCGACCTCGTCAATACCGAGGAAGTCAAGTACATCCACGGCAACTTCGGCAAAGGCACGTTCACGTTCCTCGGCGGCCACGACCCGGAGGATTTCGCCCACCGCGTCGGCGACCCGGTCACCGACATTTCCCTGCACAGAAACTCGCCCGGGTATCGCCTGATTCTGAATAACGTGCTCTTCCCGGCGGCAGAGAAGAAGCCGCTGAAAACATGAAGCACAGGATTCCAGGAGCCAAGGGCACAAGGAATCGAGGCTGGACTCAGGTCCAGCCCATCTGTCCCTCGACCCCTCGACTCCTCGAGCCCTGTTCCTAGAGACATGTGCCTTGCAATTCCGCTGCGCGTCAAGTCCATCGAAGGTGACATGGCGGTCGGTGAGGTGGACGGCATCGAGCGCGAGGTCTCCATCATGATGACGCCGGATGCCAGAGTCGGGGACTATGTCATTGTCCATGCCGGCTTTGCCATCCAGATTCTCGATGAGAAAGAGGCCGAGGAGAATCTGGACATACTCCGCCGGATGGCCGGTCTGGTGCAGGAGAAAAGAGCTCAGGCCAGACCCCGCGGGCAGTCAGGCTGAAGCCTGCCTGCCGAGAGGAACGGGACAGCCAGAAACGGGCCGACGCAACGTCAGCCCGGCCGTAGGGGAAGTCAACCGGCGTACGGCTTGACATTGAACCTATTCCCGAGATTCTCCCGGGTCAGGAACACGGGCAGTCCCTGGGACCAAAGGGATAGTTCACCCGAGCCAGAATACTTGGGCCGAGGAAGCGAGACGCTGAAACGGCCTGGCCTGCTGCGCGGGCGGCGTGCTGGGAAAGTGTTCGGTGTTTGTGTAAACTGCATTTGGGTATTCGCGTCTTGAACACATGTCTGCCTTCCACGCGGAGGATTCCGGGAACCGAGCCGGCAGCCTTCGCGCAGAAGTACCTGCTGCCGACTCTGGCGCGGACGGTGTTGCTGGTGACGGAGTTATCAGAATGGGTGAGGCGAAGAGCTAGAATCCAAAGGAGCGTGACCATTGTTTGACGGATGGAGATTCCTGGCTGGGCTGGGCATCTTCTTGTTCGGCATGTTCATGATGGAAGAGTCCATCAGGGTGCTGGCCGGTCGGTCACTCAAGACCCTGGTCCGACGGTTCACCAGCACACGACTCAAGGCCTTGTGTACCGGGACTCTCAGCACGGCGGTGCTGCAGAGCAGTTCCGCGGTCTCGTTGATGGTTCTGGCCTTTGTGGGCGCCGGGCTGTTGACCCTGGACAATGCCGTTGCCGTTACCATGGGTGCCATGCTGGGCACGACCTTGACGGCATGGATTGTGGCCGTGTTCGGGTTTTCTCTCAAAATCGACGCACTGGCCCTGCCCATGATTGGCCTGGGCGGACTCGGCCTGATCGTACTGGGCAAGTCAGTCCGCTATGTGAATCTCAGCAAGCTTCTGGTCGCTTTCGGGTTTCTCTTCCTTGGCCTGGATTACATGAAAACCAGCGTGCAAACCCTTGCGGCCGTCATTGACCTGCGAACCCTGCCCAACCTTGGCAGGTGGGTCTATGCCCTTGTCGGAGCGGTCCTGACCGCCGTCATGCAGTCCAGTTCGGCTGCCATCGCGGTGATTCTTACCACCCTGTTCGCAGGGGTTATCGATTTCGGGCAGGCAGCGGCGATGGTGATCGGCGCCAACGTAGGCACCACGGTGACCATTCTGATCGGCGCCATCGGCGGCATTCCGGCCAAGCGACAGACGGCGTTCAGCTCCCTGATATTCAACACGGGCACCGCCCTGGTCATGCTGCCCGCGCTTCCCCTGGCCTCCTGGACCATCGGCCGCTTTTTCGACCCGACACAGAATGCTGTGCTGGGGATTGCCGCGTTCCATACCTTGTTCAACCTTGTGGGAGTTGCGCTCTTCTTTCCAGCCATTCCCGTTCTTGTTCGTTATCTGGAACGAGTCTTTCCCGAAAGACGCAACGTGTTGAGCCGGTTCATTCACAATACCTCTCCCCAGTTGGCGGAGGCAGCCGTTGCCGCACTGCGCCACGAGGTGTTTCATCAACTGGCTTCGTCGATAGGTTTTGTCGCCGACATGTACCGTCTCAACTCGCACCTGTTGTCTTCCCTTTCCGGCCGGTCGATAACGCCGGCCCAGGCGGGCACAACATTTGAATACCGCGACTTGGAGCGATTACATGCCGATATATTCGCCTTTTATGCACGCATGCAGGCGCATTCAATAGAAGAACCTGAGGCACTGCAACTGGAACCGGTTGTCCGGTCGAGCCGCGACATCATGAACGCCACCAAGAATCTATTCGAACTGCTTCCCAGAGTCGAAGATATCGGCAGAGATGGTAACCCGTTCATGGACGAGGCCTATCGGGGTTTCAAGGAGCGGCTGGAAGGGCTTGTCGCTCTGACCGTCAAGGTAGTTCAGGCGCCTGACGATGAAAGCGTGAATGAAGAGATGAGCGGATTCTTCCAGTCGGTGGAGGCGGCGGACAAACGATTCATCGAGTTGTGTGCCCAAGCCGTTCTGAAGGGAACAATCCGGGAGCATGAAGTGACCCGGCTACTGATGGCCAACCGGTCTTTCACCCAGTCCAATCGAATGGTGGTTCTGAGCATGCAGGCGCTCACGCGGGGTTTTTCTTCTGCCCCAGAGAGCTTCCGTTTCCATAACCACAACCGTCTGTAATTTCCCTTATCTTGCAGGAAGGCGGTTCCAGGAGACGGGGGGATTTCCGGGACATGATATCTGACTGGCTTGACATCGCGTCATGGGTCGTCTGACTGACCACGGGGGAAGAACGGCGAGAGCCGTTGTCTCCGGCGTCGGGCTTCCGGCTCAGGGGGTCGGGCGGCGAGCGAAGAACCGCCTCACCGCGGCAATGACTGCTGTCTGCTGCTCGTTGGTCAGGCTCGGCCGCACCGGCAGGGTCAGCACCTCTTGACAGGCCTGCTCGGTTTCCGGCAGGGCTGAGCCAGGACGCCTGACGCGCGAGGTCTTCAGGAACGCCGGCTCCCGGTGCACCGGCACGCGGTAGTAGTCTCCGGTTTCGATTCCCTCTGCGGCAAGGAACGCGCGCAGTTCGTCGCGCCGGCCGGTTCTGAGACCGTACTGGTGGTAGTTGGATACGCAGCCCGACGGCCCGTGCACACGGAAGAGCTCCTGGGGCAGCTCGGCGTCGTAACGTGCCGCAATCTGCCGTCGCCGCGCCAGTTCCTTGTCCAGGCGCAGCAGCTTGATACGCAGGAACGCGGCCTGCAGTTCGTCGAGCCGCGAGTTCCAGCCGACCGCCCGGTGTCCGCCCGCACCTGCTCCGTGGTCCTGCAGCGACGCGACGGTACGGGCAATCGTGGCATCATCGGTCAGCACCGCACCGCCGTTTCCCAGTGCGCTCAGGTTCTTTGTCGGGTAGAAGCTGAACGTCCCGACTTTGCCGAACCTGCCGAGGTTCCTGCCCTGCCACGTTGCCCCGATGGCCTGGGCCGCGTCTTCGACCAGCGCGAGCCGGTGTCTGGTGCACAACGCAGTGAACCGGTCCATATCTGCGCAGTGTCCGAATACGTGGACCAGCAGCACCGCTCTTGTGCGCGCGGTAATCGCTGCTGCGCACGCGGCGGGCGACAGGCAGAGGGTGTCTGGTTCGATGTCGGCAAACACCGGGTTTGCGCCGGCCAGAAGAACCGCCTCAGCCGTGGCGAAGAACGTGAAGGAAGTCGTGATGACTTCGTGGCCCGGCCCGATGCCCAGCGCTTTCAAGGCAAGGACCAGGGCGTCGGTCCCGCTGCTTACGGCGATGGCGTGTCTTGTTCCCACATACCGGGCCAGCTCCTGCTGGAATGCGGCAGTTTCCGGCCCGGCCACAAACCGGCCGCTTCTGAGCACACGCGCGAATGCCCGGCGCAACTGCGCCGAGCAGACAGAGTTCTCCGCGGCTACGTCATAGAGTGAAACGGGCATCACGGCGGCAGATTATACCAGGAGCCGGGCTGGGGCAAAGCCGCGACGAACCGCGCAAGGCCGATGCTGCAGGCAATCGTGACCACGTGTTGCCGAAAGCGTGCGAGAAAGCGCAGGCACAAGCGTATTGCCGGGCAAGGTGGTTGTGCACTTGCTCGCCAAAGCCGCAGGGTAGTTGAGAGTCGAATCACCGGCGCAAACCACTGTCGAAACGGTCTGAGCAGCGGTTGTCGCACGGCTGAGAGCGTCGCTTGTCGTCATCATCAGTGCGTCGGCTTGAGCAGCAGCAGTCGCGCGCAGAACCGCGGGCAACGGCGCGTGCATTCCGGTTCTGCTGTGCCTTCGGCAGACCGTAGGGGGAGCCGGAGAGGTCCGAACGGGCCTCGTTCCCGCAACTTCATGAGCCGCCGCCGGTTATCCCTGCTTTGCGGCGTTGACAGCCATGATAGTAATTACTATCATGGGCCAGTTCTGGAAAGGCAATGCCAAGACCCAAAGACCGATTCGAACCGGCGAGCAGACTGGGCGCGAGGCTGCGTGAACTGCGTCTTCGCGCAAAGCTGACCCAGGCTCAGGTGGCCCTGCTCATGGGACGCGAGTGCCGGGGCAGCCACCATATGATTGGCGATATTGAAAAGGGCAGGGTTGCCAACCCGGGCATCGGGACCGTCGCCGAGTACCTGCGGGCCTGCCGGGCGTCGTTCGCTGACCTGAAGGATATCCTCGACGCCTACACGCGGCAGCGCACCCTGCCGGAGCAGGCCGGGCGTGACGCGGTCGAGCAAGTGACGCAGAATCTGCCCCGGCGCGTGGCCTCCGAGGTCACGAGGTACGACGCGAAAACATCCGCGGCCAGAAAGGCCAGGGGAGAGATGCCCGAGCAGGCAGCCGGACGTCAACTGCGGGCGCAGAAGCTTGCCCGCCATGCGCTCCTGCGCGAGAGACTGAGGCAGCACGTGACGCACATCATCAATCTTGAGCATCTGGACCGGAACTGGGAAGACCGCAGGCAGTTGCTGGAGCACGCGCGCCGGCTCTATGGCATCATGAACCGCACGCGCGGCAGCAAGGCAGAAGAGCGCGCGCGCCTGCTCGACAAGGCCCGGGCCTGGCTGGCAGAGCAGAATCTTGTGCCTTCTGCCTCACTCGACCGGGTGCAGGAAGCAGTGGTGGTATGGTATGAGAAGCTCGAAAAGACCGGCGGCCTGGACCGGCTGCCGGCAGTCTCGGCCCGGCCTGACGCCAAAGCAGGCAGAAAGAGCCTGGTCAGACGCGAGCGCGAGAAGGCGATGGAGCCGCTCAACGCCTATCTGGTTGCCAGGCACGCCGCAGTTGAGCAGCTCTGGAGCAAGGCGCAGGAACTGCTCCTGTCCGAGGGTGTTGCCCCGGAAAAACACAGATACTATCGGGGACTCCTGAAGCACATCTGCTATGCGGTTGACCATCACGTGCCCGACTCTGACCCGTGCCGCAGGCTGATTGAGGAGTATGTTACCGGCGCGCTGTTCAAGGCTCTGCCGGCTGAACTTCCTGCTGCTCGTCGTATCGCGGCTGCGCTTGCCGACTCCTACGACGAAGTGCGCCGCAGCCTGCCGCCGGACCCGAGAGGCTGGGGCCGGCCGGCGTAGAGACACAGACCCCGAGCCCGGGTTCGGGTTGTCTTGATGTTCGCTCCGGCAGGCTCGTGTGTTCTGGGCCGAGTCCGGCGTATGTCAAGTGCCGGGCCCTGGTTGCTGCGGCCGGGTTCAGCGGCCGATGACCGTTATTGTGCCGTCGCCTGAGTTGGCAACGTAGACGCGGTTGGTGAGCGGGTTGTAGCAGGCGGCCAGAGGGGCGCGGCCGACCGGCAGGGTCTTGATGACCGTATTGGCCGCGCAGTTGACGATGCTGACCGTGTTGGCCCCGGAGTTGGCAACGTAGAGCCGGCTGGGATTGGGCATCCAGACCAGGCCGCGCGGCTGACTGCCGACAAAGAAGGTCTCGACCTGACGGGTGACCGCGTGGACCGCGCCGACCTGGTTGCCGCCCGCGCAGGTGACGTAGGCCTTTTCCTGTTGCGGGTTCCAGACCGCCTGCTGCGGGGCAAGGGGCACGAACTCCTCGGGGAAGGCGGTGTTGGCCGATGAGATGACCGTTACCGAGCTTGAGCCCCGATTGATGACAAAGACCTGGCTGTACAGGTCGTCGGCAACCAGGGCCGCAGGTCCGGTTCCGACCGGCACGGTCGCGAGGATGGCGTTCGTGACCCCGTCAATGACCGAGACCGTATTGGCTGCGGAATTGGCAACGTAGACCCGGTTCAGCGTCGGGTGCCACGAGACCGCGACCGGGCCGGCGCCGACCCGCCGATGGACGAGGACAGAGTCGGTGCCGGCGTCGATTATCGTCAGGCTGCTGTCCTGGTTGTTGACGCAGTAGACCTTGTTGCTGGTCGCGTTCCAGCAGAGGGCAGTGGGTCGCGCGCCGGCGGCGATGGTCTTTATCACCGTGTTGGTGGCGCAATTGATGACCGTGACGCCGCCGAGGGAGCAGGCCGCGTAGAGCCGGTTCTGCCGTGCGTTCCAGGCCAGGGCGACCGGGAACGGGCCGGTGCGCATTGTGGCCCGGATGGCGTTGTCGGAGTCAATGGCAATCACGCTCGAGTCACGAAGGTTGGCAACGTAGACAAGGTTGTCAATAGAGTCCCAGACCATGGCCCGGGGCGAGACGGCTGAGTCCTGGGTGATTGTCGCGATGACCGAATCGGGATAGGTCGCCTCGGTGACCGTGAAGCGGAAGCTCGTTGCCGAGTCGCGGCGCGTCAGGCAGTAGAAGATGACCCGGATGAAGGCCTGGGTCGTGGCCGGGCCGGACACGCGCCACAGGTGGGAGCCGGGTGTGGTCGAGCGGCCCTGACGGGTCCAGTTGGCGCGGTTGTCCGGGGAGAAGAAGACGACCGCCGAGTCGAGCCCGTCGGTGCCGCCGGTCCAGGTGATACGGCGCAGCCCGGCTTCAGGCCAGACCGTGTCAAGGGCGGGTGCGGTGATTGTGGCGCGGCTCGGTGGCAGGGTGTCGTAGACCGTGAAGCGGCTGCCGGCGCCGACATAGGTGTCCTGGGCATACCACTCGGTAACGCGCACCCGGCCGCTACCGGTCGGCAGGTAGGGCACGTTCCAGTCGTAGCGGCGGCCGGGCTGGGTCGTTGCACCCTGACGGAGCCAGGTTGAGCCGTAGTCGGTCGAGAAGGCGATGACGGCCGAGTCGGCGCTCGGTGCGCGTCCCTGATTGAGTACGAGACCCTGTCCGGCAGCCAGGAGTGGTGTCACGGGCCGAAGGCCGAGAGCGGCCCGGCCGGTTCCGAACCTTGCTTTCTCGATTCGTCCGCCCGGTCTTTCTTCTGACCGCGACGTCGCCGGCCCTCCGGACCAGGTGACGGTCTGCGTTGACAAGGCGCGCAACCGGGCGAGTGATTCCGGCGCGGTCACCAATAGGGGAGAGGCAGTCCGGAATCGCCAGGTCGGGCCCTGAGTCTGGGCCTGATGGTTGTCACGGGCAACCACGCGCCAGAGATAGACCGAGTCGTACTTAAGCCGTCGAGGAACGACGATGGAATCTATCAACCGGCTGCTGTCAATCTTGGGCAGGGGTTCGGCGATGCCGAGGTAGATATCGTAGCGGACTTCGTCGAGCGAGTCCGGGTCGCCGCCGGTCCAGGCGAGCACGGGCCGGAGTAGCTGGTTGGTCGCACCGGAGTCGGGCTGCGGGCTTCTGGGTCGGTAGGGCGGCAGATTGGCACGAGTGGTGAACCGCCAGAGCGGACCTTCGGTTGTTGCGCCGTGGTTGTCGCGGGCCACGATGCGCCAGTAGTAGGTCATCTGATAGGCGAGCGTGCCGGGCGAATACGACGTGTCACCGAGCTGCTCGGCCTTGAGTGGTGGCGGCGAGCTGACTCCGAAGTAGACGTCGTAGAACACGGTGTCAGTTGTGTCGGCGTCGCCGCCGCCCCAGTGAAGGCGGGAGTAGATGGATGCGGTGGCCGCGCTGTCGGCCGGTGACGGTCGGTACGGGGTTCGGGGCGGGTTGTTGAATCGGATGGTCCTGAAACGCCAGACCGGCCCGCTGGTCTCGTAGCCGTGCCGGTCTCGGGCGAGCACGCGCCAGAAGTAGGTGGACGAGAATCCGAGCCGGGTCGGCTTGTACCGGGGGGACTTGAGCCCGGTGTCGGCCGGGCCGGGATTGGCAGTCGTTCCGAGGAATATGTCGTAGGTCAGTTCGTCGTCTTTGTCCGGGTCAGAGCAGGTCCAGGAAAGGGTTATCCCGGTGTCCCGGTCAACTGCGCCGGAGTCGGGCCGCGGTTCAGAAGGGGCCGCGGGCGGCCGGTTCCAGCGGCGACAGACCGTGAGCGAGAGCAGGCAGAGGGCAGAGAGCGTAAGCAGCAGGCGCAGTCTGGTCACCATTTGAGCGTCAGGTACAGGGTGACGGACAAGAGGGCAGCAGCAGCCCCTGCGTTTCGGGTCCAGTCCCAGGTCTGGACCGAGGCTTTGAGCCGTTCTGATTCCTCTTCTGTCGTGGCTGCCTGGTAGTTGCGATACTCGGCTTCGCCCCGATAGGCGGCAAAGCCGGCACCGACTCCGGCAACGGCTCCGGCCAGAAGCAGAGGCAGTTTGCGGGTCTTGATGCGGTCAAGCAGCGCCAGGACCGGCACGGTCTCGGCGTACTGCACCTGGGTGTAGCCGACCCAGTCGTGGTAGCCGGGTCGGCGCAGGGTGAGCGTGTAGCGGGCCGGCTCAAGCTCGATGAAGAGCGGGGTCTGGCCCAGAAGCTGTTCGCCGGCCGCGACGCTGGCACCGCTCGGCCGGGACTCTGCCATGAGAAAACCCTTGCCCCAGCCGAGTTTGAAGTTGACCGGAATCGGGCCGGGTGACTTCAGGTCGAGTTCCTTGTCAACGTCGCGGTAGCCGGCAAGCCGGGCAGCGATGGCGTGCCTGCCGTAGGCCAGGCGAGGCAGAGTCAGGCCGCCTTCGGTGGTGCGGCCGCGTGAGACTCCGTCAAGGATGATTTCTGCTCCGACCGGGTCAGAGGTGACCAGGAACGCGCCGTAAAGACCGGTGACGGTGAATGTGGTCTGGAAGTCACGATACCCGGCCTTGGTCAAGGTGAGCTGGTGACGACCGGGCGCGAGCTCGGCGAGTTCAAGCGGGGTTTTGCCGGCAGGGCGGCCGTCAATCGCCGCGTCTGCCTCAGTCGGGTCAGACTTGATGGTCACTCTGCCTTCACTGACCGTGACCGTTCCGGTCAGTTTCGGCAAGGTCGGCCGGGCCGGCGCTTCGGGCAGCCTGGTTCCGCACTTCTTGCAGAACCGGGCATTGTCCGGATTCTCGGTGCCGCAGCTCGGACAGGTCTTTGCGGCCAGTGCCACGGCAAGACAGAGGAGCAAAACCAGCAAGACGGTCATGATACCTGCTTCGCTTCGGCGCGCCCGGGTTACTGCGTTCGTCATTTTAGTACTTGTGGCCGCAGCGAATGCAGAACTGGGCTCCGGGTTCGCGTCTTGCCCGACACTCCGGGCAGGTGGCGCGGCCGCTCGCGACCGTGAGCGTCACCAGAGACGCGGGTTTGATTCTTGAGCCGGACTTGGGCCCGACAGCCATGACCTGGCCTGAAGGATAGACATCGCTGTACTGAGAATCGACGCGGGCAACGTTGAGTCCAGCCGCACGCAGCCGGAGCCGGGCCTCTTCAAGGCTGAACCCGGTCAGAACCGGCACGCTGACCAGTCCGGTGCTCACCAGCAGCCGGACTCGGTTGCCGGTTCTTGTTCCCGGGTTGGGTGACTGGCCGGCGACCACGTCTTTCGGCAGGGTGTCGTCAACCTCCTCGAACGTCAGGATGATATGCCGCTTCGCGGCCAGCTCGACCGCAGCGTCGCGGCTCAAGCCGATGAAGCTCGGAACTGCTGCGGCCGGCCCGAGCAGGCCCAGTCGCAGTGCACCAACGCCGGCGACTGCCAGCACGACGATGGCGCCGACGCCGACGAGGATTCCGTTTTTCGGCCGGGGTCCAGACCTTGACCGCGGCCTGGCCGAAGGCTGACTCGTGACCGCTGACGGCACCGAGCCGGTGAGGGGCAGACTCTCGATTGCCTGGCGGAACTCGGCCGCGTTCTGGAACCGGCCGGATGGATTCTTGGTAAGGGCGCGGAGAATCACCCGTTCCAGCTCGGGTGACAGGTCGGGACGAAGCGAGCGCGGCGGCGGTGGCGGTTTGTTCACCTGGGCGTCGATTATCTGGTAGTTCAGGCCGTCGGGAAACGGTACCCGGCCGGTCGCGGCCTCGTAAAGCGCCACGCCCAGTGAGTAGACGTCGGAGCGGGCGTCGAGCGGCCGGCCCTGGCAGCGTTCGGGCGACATGTAGCGTACCGTGCCGACCCGGGAAAGGCCGTACTCGGCGAGTTTCCAGCCGGCACCGTCACGGATGACCCGGGCACTGGTGATGTCTTTGTGCAGCATCGCCTGAGAGTGGGCGAACTCCAGGTCTTTGAGAACGCTTGCGAAGACGCTCACGATTTCCGGCTCGGAAAGCGGTCCCTGCTGGCGAATCAGTTCGGTCAGGTTCGCGGCGGGTCGGGAAGCCGCCGGGTCCGGTGAAGCAGATACGACCGTGCTCTGTTCAGGCACGGGGCCTGCTCCGGTCTAGTTGGACCCGGGTGGGCGACGCGAGAACGGGCGGTCGTGTCTCCGGCATGCAGTTTGCAACATTGTAGCCCACCGAAGACACGACTTCAAGAAGATGTCCGTGAGGGACCGGCGACTGACCGGATGCTCGGGACCATCGTCGTAGGCGGTTGCGCTCCGGGCAACGCTGGCGAGTACGCCAATCCGCGTGAAGTTGTCGGTGACCTGGGAGACTGGGACAGAGCCGGGTGGCGTGACCGCCGCGGGCGGGATGCGATTTCCTTCTCGAACCAACGTATTATTCTACCTCGACCTGGGGGCTTAGTCAAACAGAATCAAGGGGGTCATGTCTCCCGCGTGGACGGCCAGAGGGTCTGAGCGCAGATGCGGTGTTGACACGGCGTCGAACCGGCCTATTATCAGATAGGCTCAAAGGAGGCCGGATGCGACTACCGCTCGTCCTGTTCGCGGTCTGCTCACTCTGCTCTCCGGCCCGCGGTCAGTGGCTGGAGAGACTGGTCGAGATTCCGGGCACCGGCGCGCCGTGTGCCCTGGTCTACGATTCGGCCGGCGACGCCGTGTACGTCGGCGGGGTGGGGAGTTATCTTGCGGTGTTGGATGGTGCGTCCGGTTCCTGGCTCAAGTTCGTGCAGGTGGGGACAGACCCTCATGCGCTGTGCTACGACGCCGAGCACGCTCAGGTGTACTCAGCCAACGGCAAGGACGGTACCGTCGCCGTCATTGACGGGGTCAGTCACGAGCTGGTGAGAACCACCGCTGTGGGAGGAGGTCCGGTTGCCGTCTGCGTCAGTCCAGCCTCTCGACGGCTGTACTGCGCGAACGATGCAACATCGAACATCTCCGTTCTGGACACGGACTCCAATGTCGTGGTTGCGACCGTCGACGTGCCGGGAGCGCCCGTGGCCCTCTGTCTCGCCGGGGTGAGCCGGCTGTTCTGTGCAACCGACCGGAACCTTGTCGCGGTGGTCGACTGCTCGACCAACAGCCTCATTGATACGGTCTGGGTCGGCGACCGCCCGCTCGCGCTCTGTTACAACTCTGAGGACGCGAAGGTGTACTGCGCGAACCACTACGACGATGACGTGACGGTCATTGACGCGGCGACCGACTCGGTCATTGCAACTGTGCCGGTAGGTGACGGGCCCCGGGCGCTCTGCTACGTGCCCGGGGTCAGCCGCGTCTACTGCGCCGACTACTACTCCTCGACCGTGACTGTGATTGACGGCGTGGCTGACACGGTCATCAGTACGATTGACGTCGAGGACGGGCCCTACGCACTGCTTCACTACCCGGGCACCAACCGGGTCTATTGTGCCAATTCGTCTGATGGCAGCATCAGTGTGATTGACCCGGTAACGAACTCGGTCGTCGCAACTATGCCCGCGGGCTACGGGTCGGCCGCCTTGTGCGCGAATCCGACCAACGGGCGCTTGTTCTCGGCCGACCAGTCCGACGGTATCGTCTCGGTCTTCGATTGCGCAACGAACCAGCGCCTGGATACGATTGGACTCGGCTCGGCACCAGTCGCGGTCTGCTACGATTCCGTGAACGACAAGGTCTACTGCGCGAACGAGCGGGGGTGGGTTTCGGCAGTACGTGGCGACAGCAACCTCGTGAGTGCCACGGTCAAAGCGGGTACGGCGCCGCAGGACGTGTGCTGGAATCCGGCAGGCAACAAGGTCTACTGCGCGAACGACGGAAGCAACACGGTGTCGGTCATCAGCACTGACAACGACAGCGTGGTCGCGACGGTTACGGTCGGTGTCTGGCCCCGGGCGTTGGTCTACGTCAACAGCCTGAATCGCGTCTACTGCGCCAACTTCCTGAGCAGCACGGTGTCGGTCATTGATGGTGCGACCAACAGCCTCCTCGCCACGGTTCCGGTCGGCTCAAGGCCGATTGCGCTGTGCTACAACCCGGCTGGAAACAAAGTGTATACCGCGAACCTCACCGGCAATACGGTGAGTGTAATCAACGTGGCCACCAACAGCGTAGTTGCCACCGTGCCGGCCGGTTCGTATCCCTTTGACGTCTACTACTTCCCGTCGTTTGACCGCGTCTACTGCGCGAACGGCAACGGCTCCTCGGTGACCGTGATAGACGGGGCTACCAACGCGGTCGTGGCCACTATCCCGGTCGCCAGTACACCGGTCAGCCTGGCCGGTTGCCCGGAGAACAACCTGCTTTACTGCGCCTGCTTCGGGTATGGCGGGGTCCGGGTCATCAACTGCTCGTCCAACACGGTCGTGGATACAATCATAGACCGGACGTGCCCGAGCAAGCTCTGCTATGTGTCGGCGACCAACCGGGTGTATGCCGTTCATGAAGAAAGCGAAGTCATGACCGGCATTCACTGTACGGTGAACGAGCCGCTCTGGAGCTTTGAGGTGGGCGATGGGCCGCTCGACCTGTGCCATAACCCGCGACGCAGGAGGTTGTACACCGCCAACTACTACGGGCGTTCGGTTGCGGTTGTCCGGGATGCTGCGGTTGACGTCGGCCCGAGCGCTGTCCACGCGCCGGCAGGCGAGTACGAGTGCGGTGATATCGCCAATCCGGTGGTAGCCTGTCGGAACTTCGGCAACGCAAGGGCTGACTTCGAAGTGTGGGTTCGGATGTTCGACAACGCCGGTCAGGAGCGGTACGCCGACCGGGTCGAAGTCACCGGTCTCGGGCCCGGCCGCGATTCACTGCTGGGAGGATTCCGGCCCTGTACGCTGTCCCAGTTCGGCGGCTGGTACGTCCGCTGCAGCACGTACATGGTCAGCGACTCGGTTCCGGGGAACGACGTCATCACTGACGGGGTCTATGTGTACTATCCAGATATTGGCGTGAGCGCCATTGTCGCCCCGGTCGGGCCGGTCGACACCGGTGCGGTTGTCAATCCGGCCGGACGATGGCGAAACAACCACGGCCGCTTCGTCAGTTTCCTGGCGTCGTTGATGCTCTTCAAGCCGTCAGGTCTGCCGGTATACTCTCACTCCATCTGGGTGGAAAGCCTTACCCTGCAGCGCGAGACGTTGCTCGTGTTCCCGAGTTTTCGGTTCGACCAGACCGAAGGTGACTGGACCGTCCGCTGTTCTGCCGCAGCATCGGGTGACGACAGCCGTTGGAACGACGTGTTGTCGCGCCGGTTCCGAGTCGAAGGCGGCATTCGGCTCCCCCAGTATGGCTGGGCTGAGCTGGCGCCGATGCCGGATGTGCCTTCGGGCAGACCGGTCAGGGACGGTGGGTGGCTCCAGTACGTCGAGGACCGGGAGTTGCTCTACG